>JAOTZB010000001.1 GCA_029861625.1 Acidimicrobiia bacterium | reverse complement strand
GGCGGTGACGACGTCCATGATGACGCCGCCCTTCAGCATCTCGGCGAGGCCGCGCTTGACGCGGACGGTGGCCGTGTCGCGGGACACGCCGCCCTGTGTCTGATGATCCTGTTCTCGATGATCGGCCATGTCCGCAGTGTACGGCCGCGAAGCCCGAGGGCCCGCGCCCACGAGAGTTTCTCGCCGTCGGACCGTCAGACGACCTGTTCGAGGAGCTCGTCGGCCTCGGCCTGGGTCAGGATCCGGACGTTGCCCGGCTCGACGAGCCCGATGAATGTCTGGCCGGGCGTGAGACCGATCGGCTCGTCGTCGAGGCCGAGGAGGTCCCACGGTTCGAGTGCATCCTCGCGGCTCCAGGCCCCGTCGATTCCCATGCCGTCGGTGAGCACGAATGCCTCGCCGCTGCCGACGGTGAGTGCCTGGGGCGACAAGCTCGTCGCGGCGGAGGCGCCGTACGGGGTCGTGAACAGGACCACGTTCGGCGGCGTGGCCTGGACGCCCTCGGCATCGACGTGAGGGGTGTCGCGCTGGAATCGCGACCAGCCACCGAGATCGTCGTTCCAGACGTAGTGGACCTGGAGGCCGCCTCGCCACGTGATCTCGATACCCGGGACCTCGTCGGCATCCGACGGTAGGTCGCCGTCTTCACCCCGGTAGTCGAAGATCTGTAGCGGTGGCTCGTTCTCGTCGGGCGACAGGGCGTACAGCGCTTCGGTGGTCGACATCAGATTGTGCGGCGCGAAGCGAGGCGAGCCGGCCCGGTAGTAGTCGGGGGGCGACTGGTCGACGCCGATGTCGTAGAGCTTGCCGTCGACCTCGCCCTGTCGGACCTCGCCTCGAACCGTCGCGTTTCCTCCCGACCAGGCGAAGAGCGGTCGGTTGTAGTTGCCGGCGAGATCGGGATCGCTGCTGCGTCCGGACCGGATCGGCCCGACCGGATCGGTATCGGTCGAGTGGAACACGAACGCGAGCCTGGTGATGCCCTCGACCAGAAGCTCGATGACCTGATCGGCCTCGTTGAGACCCTCCTGAGGACGGGCATCGGGAGAGTTGTCGATCTTCACCATGAGCGCGGGACGCTCCATGATCGACGGGTCGTCCAACGGCAGTCCGGTCAGAGGCTGGATCGGCTCGGTCGGCGTGGGGGTCGGTGTCGGCTCGTCATCGTCCTCATCGGCCGCCTCGAGCGTCTCCTCCTCGGGCTCATCGACAGGTGTTGTCTCGTCGGGATCGAGGATCGGGTCGTCGCCACCGCCGCACGCCGCAGCCGCGAGAGCGAAGACGATGAAGAGCGCTAGGAGAGCGCGGATACGAGTCACGGGGGTCAGATCTCCTGGAGGGCTTCGATGCGTTCGGCGAGTGGGAGGTGTATGGCCTCGTCATGGGATGCCACGGGTTCGTCGATCCACAGGTGCTGTGTCGGACGACCGCCAGATCGTACTGACTGGTGGTGGGTGCTCAACGTCGCGAGCGCCGATTCGAGTCCTGGGGGGTACCGGGTCATCGAAACCGCCTCGAAATCCGCACGCATCGCATGATGCGGGCCGACGACCCAATGGAGAACCTGAGTGCGAACACCGACGAACGGAGCAAGCCAACGGCCGACCACGACCGCGGCCAGCGTGTCGTTGCCCACCTCGCTGGAGCGCACGCGGCTGAGGAGATGGGCAACCACTCCTTCGAGCTCGATCCGGTTGAGGACGTGCAACAACCCGTCGGTGACGATGAGCTTCGACTGGCGGGCGGAACGACCGACGACCAGGGCGTTCGGGGCCGCCTCGGGGATCACCAGGATCTCGGGCTCGGCCAGTCCGTTGGCCAGGCAGAGCGACGCGACCAGGTGGGTCAGACGCTCGTGGCGAACCGGATCGGCCGGTTCGGCCTTCACCATCGACGCAACCGCTGCGGGGGCGGTGCGGACGATGTACACGCCGAGCGCACCCATGATGACAACGGCGACGATCACGGCGAGCCACCAGACCAGTCCGGCCGCGACTTCGACGGCGAAGATCACGAGCGCTCCGATCAACAACTCCACGAGGAGCACCCTGAGCGAGCGGGTCAGCGAGGGCATGCGTCGGGCCGGATCAGAACTCGACTTGGACGGGCTCTTGGGTGTCGCCCTCGGTCTCGAAGTACTCACGCTCGCCGAACTTGAACATGCCGGCGACGACGTTCGACGGGAAGACCTGGAGCTTGTTGTTGTAGCGCAACACGGCGTCGTTGTAGTACTGCCGCGCGTAGGCGATGCGGTCCTCGGTCGAGGTCAGCTCCTCCTGCAGCTCGAGGAAGTTCGTGCTCGCCTTGAGGTCCGGGTAGGCCTCGCTGAGGGCGAACAGCTGTCGGAGCGCACCGGTCAGGATGTTCTCGGCCTGGGCCTGCTCGGCCGGAGAGCCGGCGGCGATCGCGACGTTGCGAGCGGCGATGACCGCTTCGAGCGTCTCGCGCTCGTGGGCGGCATAACCCTTGACGGTCTCGACCAGATTCGGGATGAGGTCGTATCGGCGCCGCAGCTGGACGTCGATCTGCGCCCATGCGTTCTCCGACCGATTCCGCAGGCGGACCAAGCCGTTGTACTGCAACACGAAGAACAGGGCGAGCAGTACGACCACCACGATGATGATGATCCACAAGATCACGTCGGCTCCTTCCGAGGGCCTCGAGCGTGCACCACTGAGCTGGCGGGGCCGCCCCGCTGGCCGGTGCCAGGCTGGGGACAGTGTAGAGCGCATCGAGCCGCGCGGCGCTCCATCCCGGATGGAACGATCGCGTTGACGGCGACGCCGGGTCGGCCGTCACGCTCAGCCGAGGAGTCGCTCGTAGCGTTTCTCGTAATCGGCAGCGAGCGCGGCCATCGAAAGCTCGTCGGCCCGCTCCGCGCCGCCACGGACGAGCCGATCCGACGTGGCCGCGTCGAAGAGCGCGAGACGCAGTGCGGCCGCCAGTGCGGCCGCGTCACCGGGAGCTACGAGCAGGGCATCGCTCCCTCCCCTCGCCACCGCGCTGTAGCCGGCGATGTCGCTCGCGACCACGGGAGTCCGCGCCGCCATTCCCTCGAGCAGGACGACGCCGAACGACTCTCCTCCGAGGGCCGGCGCACAGAACACGTCGGCGCCGCGCATGCGGCTGAGCTTCTCCGCCTCGGGGATCCGCCCGAGCCACACCACGCGGGGATCCCCGGCCGAACGGGCTGCGAGCGACGCGGTCTCGGGCCCCTCCCCCGCGACCCAGCACTGGACGTCGCCCGGTAGGTCGTCGAGCGCGTCGAGCAACACCCCGAGACCCTTGCGAGGTTCGTGACGGCCCAGGAAGAAGATCGTCGGTCCCTTGGTGGGCCAGGCAGCACCGTCCCGAGAGCGCGCCACGTCGACGCCGTTGAAGGTGATCTCGATCGGACCGGCGTAGATCTGGCTCGCCAGGTCACGGGCCTCCTCGGACACGGCGACGGCAACGTCGATGTGCATCGCGAGACGCCGAACGATGCCGCGGAGATACGAATACGACGCGCTCGTTCCTGCCGCGTGGAAGGTGGCCAGCACGGGCGCCGGGTCGACGTACATCGCCGTCATGGTCGGACCGGGAGCCAGGGGCTCGTGGAGGTGGAGCACATCGAATTGTTCGTCACGAAGCGCCCGGATGGTCCGCAGCGTCGCGGCGGGGTCGGGCGCGATCGGGGCAATCGAGCCGTTCGCGGCCAGGGGAACACTGTTTCCCAACGGTGTTATCGCCGGGTCCGGCGGCGCGCCGTCACAGGGACCGAGGACCCGAGCGTCGACTCCCCGCCTGCGCAACGCCCGACCGAGGCCGAGGACCTGGTCCTGGACGCCGCCGGGAAGGGTCAGGCTGTATGGACAGACGATCCCGACCCGCATGGCGCGAGACGCTAGCGCCCGCGAACAGCGGTGACCCCGGGCTCACCCGAGTCCGGCGAGGGCCTCGTGATCGCTCGGCCAGTTCGGCTGCATCAGATGCCACTGCTCCGGCGCCTGACGGATGAGCCATTCCATCTCACGCGCCAGGAGCTGCGTGAGCGCGGTGATGTCGTCGCGAAGCCTCGGACCCTGCCGTTCGTAGGCGACATCCGGTCGCACGATCGCATGGGTGCCATGGTCGGCGTGATAGACGCCGGTGGGCAACAGATGGCAACCAGTCCGCAGCGCGAGGGTGGCCGGCCCGGCCGGGAGCCGGGTCGTCTCCCCGAAGAAGTCGACCTCGACCGATGCGCCGCCGACGGCTCGATCGGACAACAGACAGACGACATGTCCGGCCTTGATGGCCCGCACGGTCTCGGCTGCCGCGTCGGGGCCGAGCGGCACGACATTCATCCCGAGCTGCTCACGGAAGCGAACGAACCAGTCGTGCAGCTCCGGCGGCTGGAGCGGCTCGACCACGACCGTGACCTGGTATCTCGGCACGAGCGTGAGCCAGAACCCGGCCCACTCCCATCCGCCGAGGTGGGGCAACACCAGGATCGGGCCGATGCCCGAGGCGACAGCACGGTCGATGTTGCCGACTCCTTCGTAGGTGAATCCGGCATCGATCTCCTCGACCGACATGTCCGGCAGGCGGGCCGACTCGGTGTAGTACCGGACGTAGTCGGCGAACGTGTCGCCGACGAGTCGATCGATCCGACGCTGGGGCACATCGGGCCCGAGCACGCGTCGGAGATTCCGCTCGACGAGGAAGCGCCGCTCGCCCCCGGCGCGGGCGGCGCTGCGGCTCGCGACCTCGCCGACGGCGTCGACGAGGGGCGCCGGGAGGCCGCGCGTGACCGCCGACCCGAGCCGGTACAGGGCGTATGCCCGGTCGACCACTGCGGGTCGGGACTAGTTGCGACGCCGAAGCGAGGCCCGTCGGGCCCGCCTGGCCTCGAGACGTTCGCGGGTGCGCGCCCGCGGGCGACGTTCGGCTCGACGGGCCGAGGCCAACGGATGGCTCGCGCTGGCCTGGCGCCAGACCTTCACGAACCGCTGGACGGCAGTCACGAGCGTGAGCACGAGCATCACCCAGAGCACCGGGATGAGGATCTCGGGGAAGATCAATCCGATGCTCAGGACGATGAACCGTTCGGCGCGTTCCATGATGCCGCCCTTGGCATCGAATCCGAGCGACTCGGCCTTGGCCCGCTGGTAGGAGATCAGCATGGCCGCACCCATCACCGCGACCGGGAGGACGGAGATGCGGCCCGGCTCGTTGGATGCGAGATACCAGCTCAAGCCGCCGAACAACAAGGCGTCGGTGACACGGTCGGACGTCGAGTCGAAGAACGCACCTCGCACCGACGTGGTGCCCGAGGCCTTCGCGACCGCGCCATCGAGGAGGTCGGGGATGCCCGCCAGCAACAACAACACGAAACCGATTCGCAGGTAGCCGTTCCCGATGACGACCGCGGCCGTGCCGGCAACGACCACACCGATGATCGTCAGTGCGTCAGCAGTGATGCCGGTTCGCTTCAGCGACGCCCCGATGGGGTCGACTGCTCTCTCGACTGCCTCGCGCCAGTGCCCGTCGAACATCCGATCTCCTTCGTCCGGGCTTCCTGACGCCAAGAGTAGCGGGCGAGTCGCCAGAAACTCCGGAGGGCTCCGACCGGGCCGATCCCCGGTTTCCTAGTATTCGGAGAAGTCCTCTGGGTTCGCCTCCACGATCTGGTCGAGCACCGCGCCGTCGACACCGTCGACGAAGACCAGCGCTCGCTGCTCGGGCTGGGGCTCGTTCGAGTAGACGAGTATGCGCCAGGTCGGCCGGCTGAGCACACCACGCCAGGCCAGCTGCGCGGACGCATGCCCGACGGGGAAACCAACCGTCTTCGCGGCGATCGCGAGCGCGTCGAGCTCGTCGATGTCGAGATTCCAGCCCGCCACCCAGCTGTACACGCCGAACGCCGCGATGCAGACGCCGGCGACGACGAACCCCGAGTTCACACGGGGACTCCCGTCGGCGAGGAGGGCCACAGCGATGAACACCGTCGCCGTCGCGATGTAGAGCACCGCCGGGAGTCGCCGGCGGTTGTTGTTCGGGAAGACGTACGGGAGCTCGAGCGTGGTGATGTCGAGATCGTCCGGCAAGCGATCGCCGGCATCGACCTCGTCCACCCCTGCGTCCTCGTCGGTGGGTTCGCCCGGGAGGTCTTCGTTCACGCCGTCACGCTATCGGCCGCCGTGATCGGGCCAGGCCTCGGTTAGTCGGCGATAGGTGATGTCGAGCGACTCGGGCAACAACCTGACCTCGGCGATGGCGGTGGTGAAGTTCGTGTCGCCGGCCCACCGGGGCAGCACGTGGGCGTGGAGATGGTCGGGCACGCCCGCTCCGGCTGCTCGACCGATGTTCATGCCGATGTTGACGCCATCGGGCGAGTAGGCACTCGTGATCGCCACCTCGGCCGACCGGATGCCCAGCCACAGGTCGGCCGCTTCCTCGTCGGTGAGCCCACCGAGGTCGGGTACGGCCCGATACGGCAGCACCAGCACGTGGCCGCTCGTGTACGGGTACAGATTGAGGAGCGAGAACGCGTGCCGTCCCCGCCAGACGATGCCGCTCTCCTCGTCGGACAGTCCGCTCGCGAGGATGCCTTCGAACAGCGACTGGTCACCGGTGGGGGGCGGCGCCTGTGCGATCGAGGCCACGTAGTCGCTCCGCCAGGTCGCCCACAGTCGTTCGAGGCTCATTCGCTGTGACTGAGGACCTGGTCGGCCAGGCGCGCGATGAAGTCGTTGACCTTGACGTCACGCTCGACCTCGCCGCCCCGCGGGTTCACGCCGACTGTCCCGTTCGCCACGTCGTCGTCGCCCACGACCAACACATACGGCAGTTTCTCGACCTTGGCATTGCGGATGCGCTTGCCCAGAGGATCGTCGGCAACGACATGATCGATGCGGAACCCTTCGGCCCGGAGCTCGTCGACCAGTGCAACCGCATGGTCCTCGTGGTCGGCCGACACGGCGAGCACGCGCGCCTGGATCGGCGCCAACCAGGCTGGGAACGCACCCGCGTAATGCTCGATGAGCACGCCGAAGAAGCGTTCGATCGACCCCATCAGCGCACGGTGGATCATGACCGGGCGCTGGCGTTGGCCGTTGCCGCTCACGTACTCCAGACCGAAGCGCTCGGGCAGGTTGAAATCGACCTGGATCGTGGACAGCTGCCACGCTCGTCCGATCGCGTCGCGCACGTCGACATCGATCTTCGGGCCGTAGAACGCGCCTCCACCCTCGTCGAGCTCGTAGTCGAGCGCCGCGGCCTCCAGTGCGGCGCGGAGCCCATCGGTGGCTTCGTCCCAGAGGTCGTCGTTGCCGACGGACTTCTCCGGGGGACGCGTCGACAGCCTGGCCTGGAAGTCGTCGAAGCCGAACGCACGCAACACGTCGAGCACGAACGCGAGGAGCGACGCCAGCTCGACCTGGATGTCCTCGCGGGTGCAGAAGATGTGCGAGTCGTCCTGGGTGAACCCCCGGCTGCGCATCAAGCCGTGCACGGCACCCGAGAGCTCGTAGCGATACACGGTGCCGAGCTCGTACATGCGCAGCGGCAGGTCGCGATAGCTCCGCTGCTCGCCCTTGTAGATCATCACGTGGAACGGGCAGTTCATCGGCTTCGGGTAGTAGGCCGCACCGTCCATCTCCATGGGCGGGTACATGCTGTCGGCATAGAAGTCGAGGTGGCCGCTGGTCTCCCACAGCACGGACTTCGCAATGTGGGGACTGAAGACGAAGTCGTACCCGCCCTCGGCATGGCGATCGCGGCTGTAGTCCTCCATGATCCGACGGATGATCGCCCCCTTGGGGTGCCACACCGCCAGCCCCGGCCCGAGCTCCTCGGGCCACGACACGAGCCCGAGCTCGGTCGCGAGGCGGCGGTGGTCGCGCTTCTCTGCCTCCTCGAGATTGTGGAGATGCTGCTTCAGTTGTTTCTTGGAGGCCCATGCCGTGCCGTAGACGCGCTGGAGCATGGGCCGGGTGACATCACCGCGCCAGTACGCTCCCGCCACCTTCTGGAGCTTGAAGTGCCCGAGACGACCGGTGGACGGCACGTGTGGTCCGGTGCACATGTCGAGGAACGTGTCGCCGTTGGCGTAGTAGCTGATCGAATCGGTGCCACCGATCTCGTCGGCGAGCTCGGCGTCCCCGTCGCCGCCGACGACGCGCTCGATGATCTCGCGCTTGTAGACGTGGTCGCCGAACAGCTCGAGCGCTGCGGCCACCGAGATCTCGTGTCGGGTGAAGGGCTGATCAGCGGCGACGATCTCGCGCATGCGCGATTCGATGCGTTCGAGGTCGTCGTCGCTCAGTGTGGCGCGGTCGGGCAGATCGACGTCGTAGTAGAAGCCGTGTTCGATCGGGGGTCCGATGGCCAGCTCGGTTCCCGGGTACAGGTCGAGGATGGCCTGGGCGAGAACGTGTGCGGTCGAATGCCGGAGTGTCTCGAGCCCGAGCTCGGAGTCGGCGGTGACGACGGCCACGCGTTGGGAGTCGACGAGTGGGACATCGAGGTCCTGGACCACATCGTCGGCGGTGACGACGAGTGCGGCCTTGGCCAGTCCCGAGCCGATTGCGGCGGCCAGGTCGGCGCCGGTCGCGCCCTCGGGAAGGGCGCGTGAGGAGCCGTCCGGGAGGGTGATCGAGATCTCGGCCATGGTGGCGTCAGCGTAGCGGCGCGACCGCTGCGCCAAGGAGGGTTCCGGGCCGGCCCTCGACGTCAGGCAGCGGTTCCGGCGAGCACGTCGGCACTGGAGCGCCGGCGGGTGAGAGGTGCCTCGTCGGGATCGGATGGTGCCACCGGTGTCGTCTTCTTCGTGGCGTACTCGTCGACGTAGGTCTGACCCGAGAGCAGAGCGATGTCGAACATCAGCCGGTCGGCGATACGGCGGTACTCGCGGGGATCGTCGGGATCGCTGATGGTTGCCCGCACGTCGATCGGGTCGCCGACGTCGATGCCGACGGTCATGAACGGGCGGGGCAGGGGTTGATCGGGGGGCTGTACGTCGCGAGTGCCGACGATGCCGACGGGGAAGATCGGTGCACCCGTGCGCATCGCGAGACGGACCACGCCGGTGTGGCCCTTGTGGAGATCTCCGCTCCGGGAGCGGGTTCCCTCCGGGTAGATCCCGAACAGCTCGCCGTCCTCGAGCACGGTCGCGGCGGCATCGAGCGCCGCCTTGGCCGAGTCGCCGCCGCTGCGATCTATGGCGATCATCCCCAACGCAGGGAACAGATGTTTGGTCTTCCAGTCGTCGAGGTACTCGGCCTTGCCGACATAGGTGATGCGGCGCGGGAGCACGGCCGGCAGGAGGAACGAGTCGATGACCGACGTGTGGTTCGGCGCGAGGATGGCTGCACCCTCGGTGGGGAGCTTCTCGAGCCCCGATGTCTGGAGTCGCCACGCGAACCGGCACAACGGGAACAGCACGGTGCGGGCCACGCCGTAGAGCTGTCCGACTTCTCTCGCCACTGTTCTCCTTTCGTCCGGTCGGCGGCGGGGTCAGTCTCGCAGATCGACGCCGAGGAGGTGCGCGGCGACCGAGACCCCTTCGGCCCGGGCCGCCGCGGCGTCGATCGCCGCCACGGCGCTCGGGGTATCGAGATCGTCGTCGAGAGCCGCTCGGACCGCGGCCAACGCGCCATCGCCCGCGCCGGCGTCGAGCCACCGCTCGAGCCGGGCATCGGCGGTCGGCATGAGCTCGTCGTTCCACTCCCATTCGTCGCGGTAGTGGTGGACGATGGCGGCGAGCCGGATCGCCCGGGTGTCGTGGGTCTTGCGCAGGTCACTGACGAACACGAGATTGCCCAGCGACTTCGACATCTTCTCCCCGTCCATCCGCACCATCGCCTGGTGCATCCAGTGCCGCACGAACGGGCGGCCGGTGGCAGCCTCGGACTGCGCTGCCTCGCACTCGTGATGGGGGAACACGAGGTCGGCTCCCCCACCGTGCAGATCGATGGTCGTGTCGAGCTCACGCATCGCGAGCGCCGAGCACTCGATGTGCCAGCCCGGACGTCCCGGTCCCCACAACGAGTCCCATGCCGGCTCGTCCGGTGCCGAGGGTTGCCAGAGGACGAAGTCGAGAGCGTCGCGCTTGTTCGGGTCGTCCGGGTTGCCGCCCCGGCTCGCCGAGAGACGGAGCATCTCGTCGCGGTCGAAGTGGCTCAGCCGACCGAACCGATCCGACGATGCGGCTTCGAAGTAGACCCCGCCGCCCGACTGGTAGGCGTTCCCGGTGTCGAGCAGCATGCCGATGAAGCCGCGGATGTCGGAGATCGCCGACGTCGCCCGGGGCTCGCTCCACGACTCGAGCATGCCGAGCGCGGTCATGTCGTCGTCGAAACGGGCGGTCTCGGCCGCGGCCAGGTCGAGGTAGTGCACGCCGAGCTCTCTGGCCTTGCGCAACAAGTCGTCGTCGACGTCGGTGATGTTGCGCACGCAACGGGTCTCGTGGCCGAGGTCGCGGAGTCGCCGCTGCAACACGTCGTAGGTCAGATAGACGGTCGCGTGGCCGAAATGGGTGGCGTCATACGGCGTGATGCCGCACGTGTACATGGTCACGATGGGCCCTGGTGTGAACGGCACGACCTCGCGTCGAGATGTCTCGTAGAGCCGCATCGGGCCGCCCGCGTCTGTCACGTCGCTTCGTCGCCGAGGCCGGTGAAGCGCACCGCGACCCGACTCCTGTAACGAACGTTGAGCTGCAACAGCACGGCTGCAAAGGCCTCGATGGGCGCAGCATTCGACAGCTCGCCGGCGTCGAGTGAGCGCACGCCGGGGATCCGGCTCACGATGTCGGTCGTCTGCTCGGTGGCCGACGGGTGATCGGAACAGATCAGCACATCGCTGTGCACCGGCTCGTCGAGCTGGCCCAGGTCGCGGGCCGGGACATGGTGGAGAGCGGCCGACACCCGGGCCTTGGGCACGGCGGCCTGCACGCTCGCAGCCACCGACCCGCGCGGCGGTACCAGGGGCTGGAACTCGTGCCCGACCTTGGCCAGCGCGTTGCACATGCAGATGACGACCTTGCCCGCGAGCAGGGGCGCCACCGATCGGACGGTCACGGCGGCGGCGTCCCAGGGAGTGGCGACGACGACCACGTCTGCTGCGGCCGCGTTCTCGTTGTCGCCGGCTTCGAGGTCGAGCGTGATGTCGGGCCAGGCCTCGACGATCTGGTCGCGGATCTCCATGCCGCGGTACTTCGAGCGGGACCCGATCACGGTCGTGTACTCGACCGACGCGAGCCGTGCGGCCAAGGAGCGGCCCGCCGGACCGGTTGCGCCGAGAATTCCGATCTTCACGAGCGCAACCATACCGACCCCGCGCTCTCGCGATGAATTGCGCCGACGCGATGGCCGATCGACGGGGACGGTATCGCTAGGGTGACGATCGCCCGACCCAGGAGGACAGCCATGGGAATTCTCGCCGGCAAGCGGCTACTGATCACCGGCGTGCTCACCGATGCGTCGCTGGCGTACGGGGTCGCCGAGCGGGCCATCGAGGAGGGCGCCGAGGTGGTTCTCACCGGGGCGGGCCGCGGGCTACGACTGACCCAACGCACGGCACGCAAGCTCCCGACCGCGCCGACTGTTCTCGAGCTCGACGTGACCGACGCCGAACAGGTGGTCGCGCTGCGCGAGGCCCTCGCGACCCAGTTCGGGACCATCGACGGCGCCCTGCACGCCATCGGCTTCATGCCCGAGATCGGACTCGGCGAGGACTTCATGGCCGCCGATTGGGACGACATCTCGGTCGGCATGCAGATCTCCGCGTACTCGCTGAAGACGGTGGCCGAGGTCGTGGCCCCGCTGATGCCCGACGGCGGATCCATCGTCGGCCTCGACTTCGACGCCACGGTGGCGTGGCCGGCCTACAACTGGATGGGCGTCGCCAAGGCAGCCCTCGAGTCGGCCAGTCGGTATCTGGCGCGGGCGCTCGGCCCGCAGCAGATCCGCGTCAACCTCGTCGCAGCCGGACCGATCCGCACGATGGCCGCGAAGTCCATTCCGGGTTTCGGCGAGTTCGAGGACGCGTGGGAATCGCGAGCACCGCTCGGATGGGACGTGAACGACAGCAGCGCCGTCGCCAACGCGTGTGTCGCGTTGCTCTCCGACTGGTTCCCGCAGACGACCGGTGAGATGTTGCACGTCGACGGCGGGTACCACGCCATCGGCGCGTAGGGCTGCGAGCCGGCCTACTCCAGGTAGAGGATCTCGTCGATCAGCTTCTCGCTCACGTAACGACCGGCAGGTTCGAGCCTGAAGAACTCGAGATTCTTCGCGAACTCGGTGTCGATCGGCGCCGGACCTCGGCGGTTCTTCTCGATGGTCATCACGACCCAACCCGCGAACGATCGCAGCCGCGCCGGGTCGCTGTTGACGTGCACTCGCGAGACGATCTCGCGCTTTTCGTTCATGACGATCGCGATGTCTGCCTCGTATGCGATGGCCGCCGCTCCCCGGAGTGACGGCAACCCGAGCCGGCGCTCGCGTAGGGCCTGCGAGCCCGCCGAGGACAACGCCACGACGGCGACGTGCTGGCGGAGCGCGATGTCCTTGAGCCCTTCGGCGGCGGCCACCATGCGTCCGTTGCTGTCGCCGGCGAGCTCGGGGATCGGGAGCTTCTGGAGGTAGTCCACGATGATCAGCCCGTTGGCGGCGCCGAATTCGACGCAGAGCTGCTCGAGCTCGACGAGCGTCGTGAGACGGGACCCGCCGATGAGCTGGAGGTGGTGCGCGTACACGTCGATCCGTGACAGTGCGGCCCGCACCCTCGGCAGTCGGCTGGCCGGGCCCTGCGCTCCCCATGCCCCTGCCATCGCGTCGCGGATGACATCGCGGAGCTGCGCCCGTTCGTCGGCGTCTCCGACCGCGCCGAGAGCGCCGATCTCGGCGGCGAGGAGCCGGCCGAAGAGCTGGTCGGGATCGTGCTCGTAGCAGACGAAGGCAACGTCGCGTCCTGCTGCGGCTGCATGGCGGGCCCATTGCAGGGCCACAGCGGTCTTGCCCACGCCCGGCGGACCGCCGAGCACGGCGAGCTCGCCGGCCCGGAAGCCGCCCTCGAGCTCACGATCGAGCGGCTCGAAGCCCGTTGCGACGGGCGTCTCGCCGTTGCGGACCGCAACGAGGTCGGCGCGTCCGAGCCGGTCGAGCATCGTGCGAACCGAGACCGACTTGCCCATGTATCGGCCGGGTGCGGCGTTCAGAGCCATCTCAGATGACCCCGTCTTCCACGACCTGGAGGATGCCGGGACCGAGGATGATCACGAACAGTGCCGGGAAGATGCAGAAGATCACGGGGAAGAGGATCTTGATCGGCACCTTCTGTGCGCGTTCCTCGGCCCGTTCCTTGCGCTTGTCACGCAGCTCGTCGGCCTGGACCCTGAGAACACGTCCGAGGGGGACGCCGTACCGCTCGGCCTGGGCCAGCGATTGGACGAGCTCGCGGAGGTCGGGGACATCGGTGCGTTCGACGAGAAGCTCGAGAGCTTCGCGGCGGGTCATGCCGAACTGGATGTCCTGCATGACCCGCCGGAATTCCTCGGCAGCGGGGCCGCTCCCCCGGCGAGAAACCCTGTCGAGCGCAGCATCGAAGCTCTGTCCGGCCTCGACGTTGATCATCACCTGGTCGATGACGTCGGGCAGGTCACGTCGGATGTCCGCCTGGCGGGTGTCGGCCCGCCGCCGGAGCACGACGTCGGGCATGATCCAACCGGCACCGACCATCGAGATCGCGAGCAGGCCGCTGCTCGGCGACGGCGACGAGGCCACGCCGATCAGCCCCAGCGCGATCAACGTCAGCGTCACGAGAACCTTGATGCCGAGCACTCGCTCGACGGTCCATCTCGAGCTGATGCCCGCGAGGTGGATCCGTCGCTGCATCTGATCGACGACGCCACCGGGTGTGATCCGCCTGACCTTGCCGACAGCCCAGCCGCTGAGCGGACCCCAGACACGGTCTGCGGCAGGCAGTTCGAGTCTCAGACTCCTCAGATCGGCCGAACGGCCCGCAGCCACCAGATGCTGGCGGGCCCGATGCCCGCCGCGAGAGCTCGCAACCGACCACCAGGCGATCGGAACCGACACGGCGATAGCGAACGAGGCGATGTAGACGATGACAGGCACGAGATTCCTCCTAGAACTCTGGCCGCGCGATGCGTTGCATCCACACGATCCCTATGCCGACCAGGATCAGCGTGCATCCGATGAGCGCCCGGCCGTTGCCGCGATCGGTCAGCTGGGCCAGATAGTCGGGATTGACGAAGGCGAGCCATCCGGCCATGACGAACGGCAGCGCCGAGAGAATCCACGCGGAGAGCCGGCCCTCCGAGCTGAGGGTCTGGACGTGGCGCCGCACCCGGTCACGGTCTCGGATGGTCGACGCGATGTTGTCGAGGACCTCACCGAGGTCACCGCCGACGGCGCGGCTGATATCGATGGCCTCGACCACCCACCGGAAGTCCTCGTTGTCCACCCGTTCGGCGAGCGCCGCGAAGCCGTCGGTCATGTCGCGACCGAGCTGGACCTCGACGAGAACACGTTGGAACTCGTCGCGTGCAGGCGACTCGGCTTCCCGGGCCACCGTGTCGACCGCCTGAGCGATCGAGTAGCCGGCCCGAACCGATGCCGCCATCATCTGGAGCACGCCATGCAGCTGCTCGGCGAACTTCGCCTTCCGTGCCTCGGCGCGGCGCTTGATGAGCGTCCTGACGACCAGCACTGCGGTGACCCCGAGGAGGATCCCGCCGACGATCCCGCCGAACACCATGCCGACCAGCACGGCGACGAGCGTTGCGACGGTCGACAAGAGCAGCACCTCCGCCGGACGCATCTCGATGCCGGCCTGTGCGAGCGTGAGCTCGAGCCGGCGCTCACGGCCCCGGCGGGACAGCGTGCTGTCGACTGCCGACATGACCCACCCCGGCGTGCCGCGAACCCAGCGCCCGACCGCCCGACTCGATGTCGCCGCGGCCGGTGCCCAGTCCCGCAGGACGTTCTGACGCCGGCCCGGCGCAAAGAGCACAGCAAGCAGGACGACGAGCCCGAAGAAGCTCGCGCCCAGCCCGGCCGGTAGCAACCAGCTGCTGCCGGTGTCGGGGGTGACTCTCGGAGGCGGCGCGATGGCGACCTCCGGCTCGGCCGGACTGGCCGCCGGCTCGCTCGCAACCGGTGCCGGCGTCGCGGGAGCCGCCACCTCCGCGAAAGACGCCTCGATCGAGGCCGTCGCGCTGGTTCCGTCGCGGTCGAGCCCGATCCCGATGATCGTGCGACCACCTCCGTCGAGCTCGAACGAGACCCGGTACTGGTTCACGAGGGCCGAGGCGACGCCGTCGAACACATCGGTGAGTGCTTCGGGGTCGCTGGCCTCGACCACCCGCCCGTTCCCGCTCCTCGCCAACGACTCGAGGGCAGACGAGTCCGACTCGGCGGTGACCAGCGAGATCACCTGGAGCTGGAGGTCCGAGGAGTCGAGCAATACGTTCGTCGCGACGAGACCGGACTCGCTCACGGTGTCGCCACCGTCGCTGACCAGGACGATGCGTCGTTGAGCGTTCGTCGTCAGGTCGAACTGCGCGACGGCCGCCGAGACCCCGTCGTACAACGCGGTCTCCCCTGATGCGCCCAGCCGTTCGACGGCTGCCCGGGCGAGGTCGAGATCGGTGGTGAACGGTTCGACCACGGCCGGCGTCCACCCGAAGCCCATGACCGCGACTCTCGTGGTGGGGGGAAGCTGGTCGATGAAGACGGACGCAGCCTCTCGGGCCTGCGCGATCGGCGCCCCGCTCATGCTGCCCGACGTGTCGACCAACAAGACGACCTCGAGGTCGTCGCTGGGGACTCGATCGATCCGCACGTCGCGGGGGACATCGTCGTCGACGACCACGAAGTCGTCGTCGACGAGATCGGTTCCGATGAGCGCACGCGGCGCCGTCACGGTCAGCTGGACCACCGGGAAGTCGTCGTCGACGACCTGTTCGACGATCAGCTCGGAGGGTTCCTGCGCGGTCGCGACGAAACCCTGACCGGCGACCACGTACAGGCTCACCATCAGCGTGGCCAACAGGACGGCGACCTGGTTGTCGCGACCGGGCTTCACCTCGAGCCCCCTGCGATCAGCTTCTCGTGTGAGTTGCCGTAGGTGTCGGGTGGGAGCTCGGTGCCGAGCTCGGCCAGTCGCTTCGCGAAGGTCGGCCGCAACCCGGTGGGCTGGGCCACACCGAGGAACCGGCCGTGCGGGTCGACGCCTGCGTCCCAGTCGAACGAGAAGATCTCCGACAGCTGGATCATGTCGCCCTCCATGCCGGTCACCTCGCTCACGCCGACGACCTTGCGGCTGCCGTCGCTGAGACGGGCGGTGTGGACGATGACACCGATGGCGCTCGCGATCTGCTCGCGAATGGCTCGCAACGGCAGGTCCATGCCCGCCATCAGGACCATCGTCTCGAGTCGGGCGAGCGCATCACGGGGTGAGTTGGCGTGCAGGGTCGTGAGCGATCCCTCGTGGCCGGTGTTCATGGCCTGCAACATGTCGAGGGCCTCGCCGCCGCGGACCTCGCCGACGATGATGCGATCGGGCCGCATGCGAAGCGAGTTCCTGACGAGATCGCGGATCGTGACCTGTCCCGTGCCTTCGAGGTTGGGTGGGCGGGTCTCCATTCGGATGACATGCGGCTGTTGCATCTGGAGCTCGACGGCGTCCTCGATGGTGACGACACGTTCCCGGTCGCCGATGAACGACGAGAGCACGTTCAGGAAGGTGGTCTTGCCGGAGCCGGTCCCACCGCTCACCAGCACGCTGATACGGGCGGCAACGCAGGCCTCCAGGACCGACGCGACGCGCGGCGTGATCGTCTGGTTCGAGATGAGGTCGTCGATGAGGAACGGACGCCGGGAGAACTTGCGGACGGTCAGGCTCGCGCCGTCGACCGTCAGCGGCGGGATCACCGCGTTGACCCGGGAGCCATCGGGAAGGCGGGCGTCGACCATCGGCGACGACTCGTCGATGCGCCGACCGACGTCGGACACGATGCGTTCGATGACCCGGCGCAGGTGCTCCTCGGACAAGAACCGCGAGCCCGTCGCCTCGATCACGCCGCCACGCTCGACGTAGACCGGTCCGCCGCTCGAGACCATGATCTCGGTGACGGCATCGTCCTCGAGGTAGGCCTGGAGCGGGCCGTAGCCCAAGATGTCGTGGGCCATGGTCGAGACGAGCGTCTCGCGCTCGCTCGGGCTCAGCGGCGCGTTCTCGGCGTCGACGATCTGGAGCAGCTCGTCGTGCACCTGGCGCTGGAGCTGCTCGGCCGACAACGACGAGTCGTGCAGGCGACTCCCGAGGCGGCTGAACAGCGCCTCCTGGGCCCGGAGCCGGAGCCCCACCAGGGGGTTCACCGGCAGCTCGCGGACCTCTGCGCCGTCGTCGCCGTTGCGGTTGACCGCCTGGACCGTCCCCGCCGGTGGCGCCGGCACGGGTGTGACCGCCGCCGCGTCGCCCTCGCTCGGCTCACGATCCTGGACCTGCTTGAGTCGATCCCCGAGTCTCATTGCTCCGCTCCCTTTCGTCGTTGGCGTCTCGAACGTCGTGATCCGTCGGCGTGCACAGGGTCGAGCCGCTCGATCAGGCCGTCGATCGACCGACCGACCGACGAGCGTGCGTTGTCCTCGAGGATCGGTGTGCCCTGGTTCATCGCGGTCGGAACGATGCGGGCGCTCGGAATCCGCGTCTCGATCGGCAGGCCGATCGTGCGCTCGATGTCCTCGGTGGTCAGACCGACCTTGGCGTTCGCCCGATTCAGCACGACGTGTCGGGTCGCACCTTCGAGGTCGAGCTGATCGAGCACGACCATCACCTTGCGCAGGCTCTGGATCGCCGTGACATCGGTGGTCGACACGAGCACGTGGTCCGTCGCCATGTCGAGAGCCGTGAGCGTGTGCTCGTCGAGTCCCGCGCCCGTGTCGACCACCAGGAATGGGAATTCCCTCGACAGCGTCGCCAGCACCTTCTGGACCGCCTCGGCCGACAGCTCGTCGGCCACACCGGGCGAGTCGGGGGCACAGAGTGCCCAGAACCCGGCCGGGTGCGCAGTCATGAAGCTCTTCAGCTGCACCGGATCGTCGGTGAACTCGAGTGCGTGCGCCATGGAGTACTCGGGCGAGAGCCGCAGAGCCGTGCCGATGTCGCCGAACTGGAGGTCGAGATCGACGACGGCGACCTCGCTCGGGTGTCGCCGGGCCAGGCCGTATGCCAGGTTGCTGGCGAGCATCGTCTTCCCGCTGCCACCCTTCGGGGAGGCCACGACCAGAATGCGGCCGTGTCCGACCTCGGGCGGTGCATCGGGCGGCTCGTACCGCGCAACCACGTTCTGGCGCTGGCGGGTCGAGCGCTTCATCGCCCGTTCGATCGCCTCGCGGAGGAGCTCGTCGCTGGTTTCGGGATCGATGAGGTCACGGGCGCCGGCGCGGAGGGCCCGCTCCCACAACGAGGCGGTGGGCTCGACGATCATCATCACGGTGATCTCGGGCCGGCGCCGGTCGATCTCCTCGACCACGGTCAACATCTCGTCGACCTGGAGGTCGGGGCCGAGCGCGATGATCGCCGGGTCCTGGTCGATCAGGCGATCGACATTCGGTTCCGAGATTCGGGCGAGCTGCCCGTTCAGCGTTCCGTTGAAGGCCGAGCGGATGCGATCCTCGAACGCCGTCTCGGCGCTTGCCAATACAACGTCGCGCATCTCAGTTCACCCTCGAGAGATCCAGGTAGACGGTCGCCCGGGTCTGGATGCGTCCACCGAGCTCCCGAGCTTCCTCGGACTCCGACGACAGCCAGACATGGCCGAACTCGGCCCCGAACACGAGCCGCTCGGCGTCGGCAGTGTCGAGCGCAACCGTCACCAGAAGATTGCCGGTGGGGGCCAGGGTGGTCTCGGAGTTGATGCCCTCGCTCGACTCTTCCTCGATCGTCTCCGGGAGCCGTTCGAGCTGCACGTTCGTGACGAGCACCTTGTGCAGGGTCAGCGAGGTCGTGTTCGGCGTCTTCTGTGCCGTTGTCTCCGCGTCGTCCTCGGTCGTCTCGCCGGAACCGTCGTCGGTCTGGCTCGACTGGATCGCGAGATCGGAGAACGTGGTCTCCTCGGCATTGTCGATGTCGACGACTCCTTCGAGGTCGAAGGGATCGAACGACAAGAACACGCCCACGGAGTCGCCGGGCAGGATGTTGCCACCGACCGCACGGTGGGGATCGAGCGACAGCGTCACCTCCTGGAGCCCGGGCGGCACGTCGATCGCCCGTGCCTGCTCACGATCGAACACTGCCGGCGTGCTGAACCGGCCCCTGACGAGCTGCTCGCCGGGAAGGAGGTCGACCGAGGCGATGAGCTCCTCGAGCACGTCGAGGTCGCTGATCACGCCGTCGGGGACGATCTTGGCGGGGACCCGCTCCTGGGCTACCCGGTCGACGATGTCCTCCGCGGGCATGCCCGCCGGGATCAGGTCCTCGACCACGTACACCTGGACGAGCTCCTCGCCCTCGAGCGCCCGATCCTCGGCGCCCTCCACGTATGCGGCCAGCGCGAACGTACCGAACCCGGCGAGCGCGATGGCCACGATGATGCCCAATACTTTCTTGTTCATCGAATAATCCTTTCCATCGTCATCCGACGAGGCTGATGGTCAAGGCGCCGAGGTTCGGTCCGCCCGTTATTGCTCCTGGTTCGAACACGTCCGTGAAGCGACCGACGAGGCAGGTCGTCGAGTTGCCCGGACCGAGCGCGTCGCAGACGCTGTAGTTGCCCTGGCGCCACTCCTGGCCACCGGGGAGCCGGAAGCCGGTGATCTCGAGGCCGGCGAAGGCGAAGATGTGGTAGCAGAATCCGCCGCTCGAGCACTCCGGGATGTCGCCGCCCTTCACGATCTGGTCGAAGATCGGGATGGTGACGACATTGCCGACCACCAGGCCGAGCCCGGCCGGATCACAGCTCCCCGGTGCGCCGGCGCCGGTCTTGGCCTTCAACCAGTTCCCGGCGAGGATCTCGGTTTGGCAGTTGGTCTGCTCGAGCCACCCGAAGCCTCCTGGAAGGCGGGTCTCGTCGGGATCGATGTCCTGACCGGCGTTGAAGGCGCACTCGCTCGGCCCGTCGGGGCCGTTGCCGAAGTGGAAGACGATCGGGACGATTGCGGTCGGGAACACGCTCGGATCGACGGGCAGCGTCGTCGAGCCCACTGCTTGATTCCATTCGCAGAGGCCGAAGATCAGCGGGAGGGTGCGCGCCGACCCGACCGGCCCCCACTCGGCGACCGCCGAGGCCCGGACATCGACACCGTTCACGCCGATCACGGGGGCGAAGAACGTGTCGACGGTGTTCGGATCGCCATCGCGGTCCTCACCGCCGTTGCGGCTCCCCACGTCGACTCGTACCTGATTCGCCTGGGGAAAGGTCACCGAGATGACCCGGGCCTCGTCGTCGGTGGCGTTGGCGTCGGCGTAGGTCTCCGCAGTGCCGTTGAAGGTGCCGCAGTTTCCGCCTGCGCAGTCCTGGGCGATGGCCAGAGCCGCCGCCTCGGCGCCGACCTGGAGCTCGCGCTTCTCCTGGAAGAGGACGCCCGCATCGACCGCGTACGCCGCGAATGCGACGATCACGACGGTCATGAGCGCGACCATGATGGCCGCCACGCCACGCTCGTTCGTCCGGGGTGTCACGGCGTGCCCGCTTCGCATCGCATCGTGCCCGTGTCGGACACCGTCCACGTCCCGCCCCCGAAGAAGGGGATCTCGTAGTCGATCGGGTAGCTGACGGTGACGCTCACCTGTTCGCCGGTCGTACACGGTTGTGCGCCCGACACCGTGACGGTGAGGCTGTTGGGGTCGAGGCTTCCGGCTGCGTTCTTGGCCGCAGTGACCGGATCCTCGTCGAGGGCGTAGGCTCGCACGCCTTCTCGAGCCGAGTGGGTGACGGTGACCTTGGCGTTGTAGCCGCGCGAGAACTCGATGATCCCCCAGACCATGAGGACGAGGAACGGCAGGAGCAGCGCGAGCTCAACGGCGACAACGCCGCGCTCGTCGGGGCCGGAACGGCTCACAGGACTGCCTCGAGGCCGCTCTCGGCCCGACCGAAGACTTCGGTGATGTCGACCTGCACCGCGGTCATCGCGGCGACGAGCGCAACGGCGATCAAGAGGGCGAGCAGGGAGTACTCGATGGAGACCGCGCCGCGTTCGGTGCGAGTCGCGTGCTGGGTTGAAGAAGATTCGATTGCCACGTTCACTCCATTTCGATGGAACGGCCGTTGCCCGGCGCCGGGACCGACTGGTGTCGGAGCGGCGCCGGGCAGTACCGAGACCGGTTCTAGGCCGCGTCCAGAGCCGTGCCGACCTTGGCGAAGGCCTCGCCGATGTCAACCTGCAGGGCGGTCATTGCGACCACGAGCGCAACGGCGATGAGCAGAGCGAGCAGTGCGTATTCGATCGCAACTGCACCACGCTCTTCGCTGTCGGCAAGACGGGTGATGATGTGGGTATAGATCTTCAACATGTGGGTTCCTTGGTGCGTCGGTAACTGACGGAGCCATCATCCGCCCCCGGAGTACCGCGGGTCAGCCTCCACCTGTGGCAATTCGTCCCTGGTCAAACGACCTATGCGCATCTCGTCAATTTTGACGATGCGAAGCTCGTGTCACCCGGCTATCACAGTGATTTGGACACGTGCCAAGCGGTCCAGCCATCACCTCTGGCCCCAGTCGGGCTGGGTGCATCTGCTCATTTCTCGGTGGGCGGATTCGAGACAAGCTGAACAAGAGAATGAACCAGCGATCCGGGCGGTATCGCGATATCGCCTTCCCCCACGATGTCGGGCGGTCCCACTCGTGACCAGCATCGGGCCAACGGCCTCCGACAACCGCGGCCGCATCCGGCTCGCGTCGGTGTCGGCACTGGTGGTCATCGTCGCCACGATCCTCCTGCTCTCGACGCCGAAGCAGGCGATCGTCGACAACCCCGACTCCTTGACGATTCCGGTGTCACAGCTCGTGACCGCGGGAGCCATCATGATGGCGACGACCGCCGGAATCGCACTCCAACGTTGGCGGGCAGGTATGGCGGGCGGATCCGTCCTGCTCGCTGCGCTGGCGGGTTCACTGGCCGTCGGGTCGCTCGATCTGGTGGCAGCAGCCGACGGATGGTCGTCGGTGACGCACTCCGGAATGATCGACTCCGCACTGGCTTCCGCTCAGCTGGTGGCCATCGCAGCGGTCGCGACCCTCGCCATCTCCACCGGCCGGGGCGAGCCTCGAGCCGGCCGAATCCTGATCGTCGGCACCACCATCGCCGCGCTGGCCTTCGCCGCGACGATGGTCACTCCCCTCGACGGGCGCCACGTCGGCGGTGCCGATGGCGGACGCGCGCTGTACATCTCGGGTCTCGTCAGCGTTGCGGCACTGCTCATCGGCGGCGTGGCCTGCCTCCTCGCCGGCCGTCGCTCGCTCGACGTCACCAGGATGTGGGCCGGGCTGCTTGCCCTCGTTGTCGGCGCGGTCGACGTCGTTGCCCTGCACGCGTCAGCTGTGAACGACGCCAACTTCGTCGCTGGTCTGGCACTGTTCCTGGTCGGTGTGGCCCTGGTCGCGACCGGTCTCCACAACGATCTGGTGCGGCTCCACGCCGAACAACAGGCGTACCTGGCCGAGGTCGAGCAGGCCGCGCTCGCCCAGCTCGACGAACTGACGGCAGAACGCCTCGATCGAGAGGTGATCGCCCACGACGGCCGATCGGCCCTGCTCGCCATCGAGGGTGGGCTGCGCTACATCGAGGCCCACTCCGACGGCGAGGACCTCGAGCAGACCAGATCCGTGTACCGAGCGCTGACCAGCGAGCTGAGTCGACTGCGCGAGCTCCTGTCCGGTGCCGCGCCCGGCCATCCGGGCCCGTTCCTGATCCGTGAGGTCATCGAACCGCTCGCCCGCCTCCACGAGCTCAACGGGAGCAGGATCGACATCGACGTGTCACCGAACGCAGTGGCCTGGGCCGATCCGGCCGCGACCAGGGAGATCATGCACAACCTGCTCGACAACGCCCGGGAGCACGCTCCTCACGCGACCGTGACGATCTCGCACCGGCAGGACCCCGCCTCGTCCATCGTCGTCGTTGCCGACGACGGGCCCGGCGTGCCGAGCTCCCTACGTGATGCCATCTTCCAGCAGGGCGTGAGCTCGAAACCCGACACGAACGCCGGACTCGGCCTCCACGCCAGCCAATCGCTCGCCGAGCGGATGGGCGGGACGCTCGACGTGTACTCCGGCCCCGCGGGCGGTGCGGCGTTCGAGCTGTCGTTGCCGCTGGCTCGGCCCGTCGGGCCCCAGGGGTTCGAGTCGAGCGACTCCACGGCCGTCGAAGTCGTCAATCTGCGGGAGGTCCACACGGCGTGAACACGGCCGAGCTCACCCGCAGTCTCATGATCATCGACGACCACCTCCTCATCGCCCAGGGGCTCGCGGCGTGTGTGGCTGATCGCGGCATCACCGAACCGACCGTCGTCGACCCGACCGTCAACGACGTGCTCGAGGCCGTCGAGGCCGCGCTGCCCGACATCGTGTTGCTCGACGCCGACTTCGGCGACGGTTTGCGGGCCGGCATCTCGCTGATCGGTCCGATCACCGAGCGCCGCTGCCGCGTCATCGTGTTCACCGGCATCAACGACAAGGTGCTCTACGGCGAGTGCCTCGATCGTGGCGCCGAGATGGTTCTGCACAAGTCCGCCCCGCTCGACGCCGTCGCCAACGAGCTCGCCCGGGCGTGCGCCGGCGAGGAGATCGGTGACGACTCCTCGCGGTTCGCGTGGTATCGGGCCTGGCGCGACTTCAAACGAACCAGGAGCAACGATCTGGCGCCGTTCGAGTCGCTGACGCCCCGCGAGGCCGAGGTCCTCGCCTCGTTGCTGCGGGGCCACGCCGCCGAGGAGATCGCCACCAGATCGTTCGTCTCGGTGTCGACGGTGAGGAGCCAGATGCGAAGCCTGTTCACGAAGCTCGATGTCAGATCACAGCTCGCGGCAGTGGCCAAGGCCCGCAGCGTCGACTGGGTGCCGCCTCAGCAGACCTGAATCAATGTCGGGTACGGGTTCACCGGATTCCCGCGACCATCGGGGTGGTACTCGATGTGCAGATGCGGCACCGGGGCATTGCCCGTCATCCCGACGTAGCCGATGACCGTACCCGCGGTGACGTTCCCGGCTTCGGCGTATCCCGACAGGTGCGTGTAGTAGAAGTAGCGACCATCGGACGCCGTGAGGTGGGCCGACAGACCGCCTACGCTGTTGCCACGATGTTCGACGAACCCGTCGACCGTCGCGACGACCGGCGTTCCCTCCTCGGCCATCATGTCGGTTCCCTTGTGCCACCGACCGAACTGGCGGGGCGCACCCCAGGAGTCGATGAAGCTGTGCGGCCCCGCGACCGGGCACACCCAGCTCCCGTCGACCGGGGCCGGCGCGGCGGCGGGCGGCACATCGTCGGGCGGGGTGACGTCGTCGACCGGAGCGTCGGGCGGGCTGACGTCGTCGACCGGAGCGTCGGGCGGAGCCGCCGTCGGTTCGGGTTGGCCGCCATCGGCATCCGGCGCCGGTGTCGCCTGGGCCTGCTGCTGCGCCTCCTCAGCGATTCGGGCGGCTTCCTCGGCAGCTCGGCGGGCGGCTTCCTCCTCGGCCAGGCGTCGCGCCTCCGCCTCGGCCCTGAGGCGCTCCTCTTCCACCAACCGTGCGAGCTCGGCGTCGAGCGTCGCCTGCACCTCGGCGAGCCGGTCGAGCTCGTCGAAGGCCGCCTGCTGGGCGGCATCGGCTGCCGCGGTCAGCTCGACCTGGTCGGCGCGCCGTTCGGCCAGCTCGGCCTCGAGATCCTCGAGGCTCGAACGGACCAGCCGGAACTGGTCTCTCGAGTCGGCCCGCCCGGTGACGACCATCCGGGCGAGGGCATCGGCGCGCGCACCACGGTTGATGTCGGTATCGGCCAGATAGCTCGGCCCGGTCGAGGCCGACACGTACTGGCTGATGGCGAACTCACGGACTTCGTCCTCGAGGACGGCCAGATCGGCGCGGACCCGCGCAATATCGGTCTCGAGCACAGCGATGTCCGCGCCGAGCCCCTCGAGCTCCTCGAATGCTGTGTGCCAGGCTTCGGCGGCCGCATTCGCTCGTCGCTGGGCGGCCTCGACCGCGTCGGCGGCCGCATCGGCTTGCTCCCGGGCCCGGTCGATCGAGTCCGCGCCGCTCGGCGGCTGGGCGGCGGCACCAACCGGTCCCACCAGCACCGCGAGCAACACCAGCAACACGAGCGCACCGCAGGCGCGACGGGTGGGCCGGTGCACAGTCACCGGTCCAGGTTACTCGGGGCCGCGTTTTGTTGCATTCCTATGACGAACGGGTCCGCACGTCGGTCTCGTCTCGAATATCGCCGACGACCTGCTCGACGACGTCCTCGAGCGTCACCAGCCCTACCGGCCTGCCATCGGTTCGCACCAACGCGACATGACTGCGCTGGCCCCGCATCGCCACCAACGCGTCGGCCAACGAGCTCGAGGGACCCAGCACGACCATCGGGTGGATCCGGCTCGCCGGCACCCCGCCCGCCCGCACGCTCTCGGGGATTCGGAGCAGATCCTTGGCATGGATATAGCCCTCGACCTTGTCACCGTCGAGGCCGATGACCGGGAGCCGCGAGTGTCCGCTCTCGACGATGATCCGCTCGAGCTCGGCGACGGTTGACGCTCTCGAGACCGTCACGACATCGGCCCAGCCGACCATCACCGACTCGACCGACCGCGACCCGAACTCGAGCGCGCCCGACAACAGGCCGTGGGAGAACTCGCCGATGAGGCCCTCGCCCCGCGACGCGTCGACCATCGACGAGAGCTCCTCCGGCGTGTGCGCGGTGACCAGCTCGTCGGTGGGCTCGATGCCGACGAGCCGCACGATGCCGCTCGCAGTGGCGTTGACCGCCCAGATCACCGGGGCGAGGACACGCACGAACCACGCGTGGGGAGGCGCGAGCCACACCACCACCCGTTCCGCGCCGGCCAGGGCGAGGTTCTTCGGCACCATCTCCCCCAGCACCATGTGCACGAATGCCACGAGGCTGAGGGCGATGGTGAACGAGATCGTGTGCCGGAGCCCCGATGGCAGATCGCCGAACGACTCGATGGCACGGTCGATAACGTCGGCAACCGCCGGTTCGGCGACGAACCCGAGTCCGAGCGACGCCATGGTGATACCGAGCTGTGCGGCCGACAGCTGCCGGTTCAGGTCGCTCATTGCACCGAGGGCCGAACGGGCGCGGCGGCTCGTGATGGCCAGTGTCTCGACGACCGACCGGCTCGCCGCCAACAGCGCGAACTCGACCGCGACGAAAAACGCATTCGCCGCCAACAACACCACCGCGGCGACGAGGGCCCACACCGTCATGGTGCCGTCACCGACCAGCGGCCGCTGCCGGGTGCGCTGAGCCTGATCGTCGCGATCCGGAGACGGTCCATCTCGACCACCTCGAGCCGCCATCCGTCGTGGGTGAATATCTCGCCTTCGACCGGGATCCGCTGGAGACGGTCGAGCGCGAACCCGGCCAAGGTCTCGTACGGTCCGTCCGGGACAACGAAACCGCAGGCCTCGAGAACCTCGTAGGGGTGCAGCGATGCCGCGACGACCACACTTCCGCTCTCCTGAATGACCGTTAGCTCGGGCGCGTCGTGCTCATCGGTGATGTCGCCGACGACCTCCTCGACGAGGTCCTCGACGGTGAGCACGCCCGCGGTTCCACCGTGCTCGTCGACGACAACAGCCAGCTGCGAGCCACTCGACCGCATCTCGACCAGGATCGACTCGAGATGGCGGCCCTCGGGAACGACCAGCGCATCGTCGGCGATCGCCCGCACAGCGGTGGTCGACCGTTCGGCCACCGGGACGTCGTAGATCGACTTCACGAGCACCACGCCCCGGAGATCGTCGAGGTCGGCCCCGGCGACGGGGAACCGGCTGTAGCCGGTCTCGACCGACAGCTCGGCCAGCTCGGTGAGCGAGGTCGACGGTTGGACCGACGAGACCTCGACCCGGGGTGTGAGCGCGTCGGCCGCAGTCTTGGCGCCGAAGTGGATCGCACGCGTGAGGATGCGCACCTCCTCGGCTGCGAGCGTGCCTTCCTCGCCGGAGGACCGCACGAGGAACTCGAGCTCGTCGAGCGAGCGTCCCGCACGCAGCTCGTGCGCCGGTTCGACGCCGAGACGCCGCACGATTGCATTCGCGGTCCCGTCGAGCACGCGCACGAAGGGTCCCATCAGGAGCGACACCATTCGGAAGGGAGCGGCCACGGCGAGCACGACTGGCACGGGCCTGGCAATGGCGATGACCTTCGGCACCAGCTCGCCCATGACGGTCTGGAACGCGGTTGCGATGATCAGTGCGAGCGCAATCGAGAAGCCCCGCGAGGATTCGCCGACGAGAGGTTCGAGCGCAGGCTCGATGAGCTCACCGAGCGTCGGTTCGGCGACGAAACCGAGACCGAGCGAAGTCAGGGTGATGCCGAGCTGTGCCCCGGAGAGATGGAACGAGAGCCGTCGCAGCAGTCCGCTGACGATGCGCGGCCGTCTGGCACCCGTCGCCGCCTTGCGCTCGACCGTTGTCCGCTCGACCGCGACGAGCGAGAACTCGGCGGCCACGAAGAACCCGTTCATCCCGACGAGCAGGAGAACCAGAGCGAGTCCGAGCGCAGTTGTGATTGGGACCTCGACAGCCTCAGGGGCCGGCTCTCGTCATGCGACGTGTCGGCCGGAACGATCCAGAGTCTACGGCGCAACCGGTCGCCTCGTCCGACATCGATGACGTGATGTCAGCCCACGTATCCTGCGGCGGACGGATGTCTTCCACCACCCTCCCTGCTCCGACCACCGAGTCGCTCCCCCCGCTCGAGCCCCTCCCCACCGCGCACGCGGGTGAACGGGTGAGCTGGCTGCGGCGGCTGCGTCCCCTGATCGCCGCGCAGCGGTGGCGTCTCGTCGCCGCGCTCGGTCTGGGGGTGGCGGCACTGAGCATCCAGGTCGCAGCGCCGGCAGTGGCCCGAACGGCCATCGACGCGGCAACCGACGGAGACCGCAGCGGGCTGACTCGCGCCGCACTGATCCTGGTCGCCCTCGGGTTCGGCCGATTCGTGTTCGGCGGGTCGTACCGCTTCACGCTGTTCCGTGCGGCCTATGCCATCGAGGCCGATCTCCGCGCGCTCGTCTACGCCAAGACGACCGAGATGTCCTTCGCCTACTGGGATCGCACGCAGTCCGGCGACGTGATCTCACGCGCCAACTCCGACATCAGGTCGATTCAGATCTACCTCGCGTTCGCTCCGCTCGTGATCATGTCACTGGTCACTTTCGCGCTGGCCTTCGCCTACATGCTCACCATCGACGTAGTGCTCACGTTGGTGGCGCTGTCGACGCTTCCGGGAGTCTTCGTCAGCGCGCAGGCCTCAGAAAGCGGGTGTTCCCACTGATGTGGTTGTCGCAGGCTCGCATGGCCGATCTCGCCACGATCGTCGACGAGAACATCAACGGGATACGGGTGGTCAAGTCGTTCGCGGCCGAACCCAGCCAGATCACGAAGCTGGCCCGCGCGGCCCGGCGCCTGCGCTGGAGCTCGACCGAGACGATCGAGACGCGAGCCCGCTACAACCCGTTCATCGAAGCGCTGCCGCGCATCGGGACCGCACTCGTCCTGTCGTACGGCGGGTGGCTCGCCATCGACGGATCGGTCAGCGTCGGAACGCTATTCGCATTCAGCGCGTACGTGATCCTGCTCCAGCTGCCGTTCCGGCTGCTCGGGTTCTTCATCCTCCAGAGTGAGCGGGCGAGCGCCGCCGCCGAGCGTGTCTTCGAGATCCTCGACCAGGAACCCGAGATCACCGACCTGCCCGGCGCTCTCGACGCCGTCGCGAGCGAGGGTCGCATCGAGCTCAGGTCGGTGAGCTTCACCTACCCGACCGGCACCGGCCGGACGGACGGCGGCGGAAACGAACGGCCGGAGATCCTGCGGGACCTCTCGCTCGACATCGCTCCCGGCGAGACGATCGCCATCGTCGGACGCACCGGATCGGGCAAGTCGACGATCCCGAGGCTGCTCGCCCGCTTCTACGACATCGACAGCGGGGCGATCATCCTCGATGGCATCGACATCCGCGATCGCAGCCTGTCGTCGTTGCGGTCGAGTCTGGCGTTGGTCCTCGACGATCCCTTCCTGTTCTCGGTGTCGATGCACGACAACATCGCCTACGGCCGCCCCGATGCCAGCCGGGACGAGGTCATCGCCGCAGCCAGGGCCGCGCACGCTCACGAGTTCATCATCGAGCTTCCCGATGGCTACGACGCGGTCGCGGGCGAGCGCGGATACACGCTCTCGGGCGGCCAGCGACAACGACTTGCCATCGCCCGTGCCCTGTTGGTCGAACCGACCGTGTTGGTCCTCGACGACGCAACCAGCTCCGTCGACGTCCAGGTCGAGGCCGGAATCCACACTGCACTCCGCGATCAGCTCGGGCACCGCACCACCATCGTCATCGCGCACCGGATGTCCACCATCGGACTGGCAGATCGCGTGGTCCTCCTCGAGGAGGGGCGTATCTCCGCCGAGGGCACCCACGAGCACCTCCTTGCCACCGTGCCGGCCTACTCGGAGGTCCTGGCCGAGACGGTCACGCCCGAGCCCGGACCAGCGGACGGGGGTCGCTGATGGGTTTCGGAGGACCAATGGGAGGCTTCGGCGGTCCGTCGGCGTCGCAGTCGAGCACTGCTGCGGGCCTTCCGCACGCTGGAGTACCCGGACATCTGGTCGAACAGATGACGGCGATCATCGAGCGCGAACCCGAACACCCCGAGCCGGTGATCGAGTTCGACTACACCGCCGACGAGGCCGAGCTGTTGACGCTGCGGTCGTTCCTCCGGCCGTATCGACCCCAGCTCGTGCTCGCGGTCGCGCTCGTGATCGTCGAGACCCTGGCGCTCCAGGCCGGCCCGCTGCTCACCAAGATCGGGATCGATCGCGGCGTCATTGCCGGAGATCGCAGCGTCCTCGTCGTCGTCGCCCTCGTCTTCGTCGCCACCATCGTGGTCCACGCCGGCGCCAGCTGGTGGCGCATCTCGTTCACGGGCCGGCTCGGCGAGACCCTCATGGAACGGCTCCGCGTTCGCGTCTTCAGCCACATGGAACGGCAGTCCCTCGACTTCTACACCGATGAGAAGGCCGGCGTCTTGATGACCCGCATGACCAGCGACATCGAGGCGCTGACCATGTTGTTCCAGGAGGGACTCGTCAACATGGCGGTGCAGGGGCTCACGCTCGTCGTGATCGCCACCGTGTTGTTGATCCTCGATCCGCTGCTCGCAGTGATCGCGCTGTTCGTGGTCGTGCCGGCCACGATGGCACTCGCCATCTGGTTCAAGCGCGCCAGCGAGATCGGGTACCTGCGGGTCCGCGACCGCATCGCCGACCTGCTCTCCGACCTCCAGGAGAGCTTGGCCGGGATCCGGGTCATCAGTGCGTTCAACCGGCGGGACGTCAACGTCGCCCGGCACCGTCAGATCGTCGACGACTACCGAGACGCCAACGTCGAGACCGCTCGTGCCGCAGCCATCTTCGGACCGGCGGCCGAGGGGGTCGGCATCGTCGGCCAGGCGGTCGTCCTGTTGATCGGCGGCCGGATGGTGCTCGACGGCCGTCTCAGCATCGGCGATCTCACGGCGTTCGCGCTCTACCTCACGGCCTTCTTCGCGCCGATCGCGGCACTCGTGCAGTTGTACAACTCCTACCAGCAGGGCCAAGCGGCCATGTCGAAGCTGCGCGACCTGCTCGCGACGCGGCCGTCGGTCATCGACCGGCTCGACGCCGGCGATCTTCCACCCGTCGACGGCGCCATCGAGCTCACCGGGGTGCACTTCGGCTACGACCCCGAGAATCCCGTGCTGCGGGGCGTCGACTTGTCGATCGACGCCGGCGAGACCATTGCCATCGTCGGACCGACGGGCGCAGGGAAGTCGACCGTCGCGAAGCTGGTCAGCCGGTTCTACGACCCCGATGCCGGCACCGTGAGCATCGACGGCCACCCCCTCACGACCGTCACCCAGATGTCACTGCGACGCCAGCTCGGTGTGGTCCCCCAGGAGCCGTTCCTGTTCAACGGCACCGTGGCCGACAACCTTCGGGTGGCCCGACCCGACGCCGAAGACGCCGAGCTCGTCGAGGCCGCCGAAGCGGTGGGTATGGCCGATCTGCTGGCCGGCCTCCCTCACGGCATCGACTCACCCGTCCACGAGCGCGGCACCTCGCTGTCGTCGGGTGAACGACAGCTCCTGGCCCTGGCCAGGGCATTCCTCGCCCGTCCCCGGGTCCTCGTCCTCGACGAGGCGACGTCGAACCTCGACCTCAAGTCGGAGTCACAGATCGAACGCGCGCTCGACACGCTTCTCGACGGCCGAACCGCGATCCTCATCGCCCACCGACTGGCAACGGCAAAGCGAGCCGATCGCATCGTCGTCATCGAGGACGGGGGCGTGCAGGAGGTGGGTAGCCACGACGAGCTGGTCGCCGCCGGTGGCCGGTATGCCGAGATGTACCAGACGTGGGAACGGGGAACATGAGCCCGGGACCCACGATCGTCCTGAGGGACATCTCGGTGAAGCGCGGCATCCGGGTCATCCTCGATGCTGTCGACTGGCGGATCGATCCGGGCCAACACTGGGTGGTTCTGGGCCCGAACGGTTCGGGGAAGTCCACGCTGTTGCGAATCGCCGGACTGCGGCTCCATCCGACCGCCGGAACGGTGGAGGTCCTCGGGGAGACCCTCGGGCGCACCGACATCCGACTGCTGCGATCCCGGATCGGCCTGGCCAGCGCCTCCCTCGCCGACCAGCTGCGTCCCCAGCTCGTCGCGACCGACGTCGTCATGACCGCGAAGCACGGCGCCCTCGAACCCTGGTGGCACAGCTACACCGACGAGGACAGTGGCCGAGCGCGTGCGCTACTGGATCAGCTCGGCTGCGGACATCTGGCCGAGCAGGCATTCGGCCTGGCCTCCTCCGGCGAGCGCCAGCGCATCCTGTTGGCCCGGTCGCTGATGACCGATCCCGACCTCGTCCTGCTCGACGAGCCGACGGCGGCACTAGATCTCGGCGGACGGGAGGAGCTCGTCGTCGTGCTCGACCGACTCGCGCGCGACCCGGCCCAGCCGCCGACCGTCCTCGTCACCCACCATGTCGAGGAGATCCCCCCTGCGTTCTCCCACGTGCTGTTGCTCAGCGACGGCCGGGCCGTGGCCGCCGGGCCGATCGGCGACACGCTGACCGAGGAATCGCTGGCGGCCTGTTTCGGACTCGACATCGAGCTCGACCGCACCCGTGGCCGATGGTCAGCCCGCGTTCGATGACGCTTGCGGCAGGTGCATCACCAACAACACGCCGGACGCCACCGTGACCTCGACTCTCGAATCGACCAGCTCATTGCTCACGCCGAGACCGCTCGACGGATCCAGCGTCGCATCGACGAGCGGCCAGCGCAGCCCGCTCGTCGTGACCCCGCGGGCCGGACCCCCGTACGCCAACAGCGTGAGGGTGTCACCCCGGTCACCCTCGAACACGACGCGATCTCGAACGACGAAGATGTGGGTGCCATCGACCCACGCCTCGACCTGGACACCCGCCGGCGCGGATGCCGTGAGGACGGCGATGTTCGCGAGCATGTGGTCGAATCGGCCGCCTGCCGCGCCGAAGACGACGATGCGGTTCACGCCGGGGACCGCACATGCATACGTGAGCGCAAGCTCGAGGTCGGTCTGATCCTTGTCGATCGGGTGCCGTTCGATCGGGACGCCGGCCTCGGCGGCCCGCTCGACCGTCGGGGCCGACAGGGAGTCGAGATCGCCCACCAACAGATCGACCACGCAACCGGCGGCGACCGCGAGCTTGTACCCCCGGTCGGCAGCAATGACGACATCGGCCTCCCGGGCCAGTGCGGCCTCCTCCGAGCGCACCGCTGCCCCCCCGGTGAACACCGCGACCGTTGCCATCGAGCGAGGCTAGTTCGCCCTCGCGAAGAACGGCCCCCGAGGTGTGCGACGCCGAGCTGCAGTGTAACGTGCGTCACACTTGATCCTGAGGGGGATTTCATCGATGCAACAAGATCGCGGTCGTCACGCGTCCACATGGATGCGACTCCTGGCGGTACTCATGGCAGTGACGTTCGTCGCTGCCGCCTGTGGCAGCAGCGACGACGGCGGTGACGGCGAGGCCACCAGCGAGGCCGACGAGCAGGTCGCCGTCGACGAGGCCGACGCCGAGGCCGACGCCGATGTCGAGGCCGATGCCGAGGCCGACACCGACGCCGCCGACGAAGACGCCGACATGGCCAGCGTGGACCCCGTGATGGGTGGCACCCTCACCTACCTGGTCGAGGCCGAGACCGACACCTGGGACATCCCCGGTGCGAACTGCGCCGTGTCGTGCATAACCATCATGCGAGCGGTGGCCGACCCGCTGACGATCATCAACAGCGACGGTGAGGTCGAACCCTTCGTCCTCGAGTCGATCGAGTCGAACGCCGATTTCACCATGTTCACGATGACGATGCGGGACGGCATCCTGTTCCACGACGGCACGCCGGCCGACGGCGCGGCCCTGCAGCGCAGCCTCCAGGAGATGGCCAGTGGCCTCCTCCAGGGTCAGGTGCTGGTCGATCTGGTCGAGGGACCGGACAGCGTCGTGCTGGTCGACCCGATGACCGTCACGGTCGAGTTCGCGAAGCCCTACTCCACCTTTCCGCGCGTCGTGGCCGAGCGCACCGGCTGGCTGATTGCCCCGGCGTTCTGGGACGACCCCGACCGTGCCGGCGCACTCATGATCGGGACCGGCGCCTTCCGGATGGCCGAGTGGACGCGCGGCGAACAGACGGTTCTCGAGCGCAATCCCGACTACTGGCGCACCGACGCCAACGGCACCCAGCTCCCGTACCTCGACAGTGTCGTCTTCCGGCCCGTGCCTGACGTCTCGACCCGCCGCGCGACGATGGAGGCGGGCGACGCCGACGTCAACATGGACAGCTTCGGTGAGAACAAGGCGTTCTGGAACGGCGAGTGGCTCGACAACGGCGGCAACCTCCTGGTGCCAGCTCCACCGCGTGAGACCACGTACCTGCTGATCAACAACGGCGCGCCACCCTTCGACGATCCCGATCTGCGTCGTGCCGTGGCTCTCTGTACCGATCGCGACGAGTACCTCGAGTTCCGGGCGCCCGCCAATCAGAAGGCCAATGGCCCCTTCGCCGAGGGCGCCCTCGGATTCCTCGAGGACACCGGCTTCCCCGAATTCGATCCCGAGGCCGGCAACGCGTTGCTCGACGAGATCGGTCGACCCGAGCTGATCACCTACGGCACCACCAACGTGCCGTCGAACCTGTTGACTGCCGAGCTGTTCGTCGACATGTGGACCACGAACTGTGGGCTCAACGTGCAGATCGACCAGTTCGACCAGTCGGAGCTGATAACCAAGGCCATCACCGGCCAGTTCGAGGTCTTCTTGTGGCGCAACCACGGCCAGGGCAACCCGGGGCTCGAGGAGATCTGGTGGCACAGCCGCCATGCCGAGGGCCTGGCCCTGAACTTCGGCCGGATCATCGAGCCCGACCTGGACACACTGCTCGATGCCACGTGGACGACGGACGACGCGGCCGAGCTCGACGCGCTCGGTCAGGACATCAACCGCCTCTTCGCCGAGAACGTCAACAACCTGTGGCTGAACTTCACCGAGTGGGCAAACCCGTATCAGGGCAACGTCCACGGCGTGGGCGTGTTGACCCTGCCGAGCGGGAACTTCGCCCAGACCGGTCTCGCCGGCCGGACCTGGGTCGAGGAGGCATGGATAGAAGGCTGATCCGCGCGGAGAGACGATCAACCGGGGGGACGACATCCGAGTGACGAAAGCCGGCTGACCTCATGGTCCTCGTCATCATTCTCGTGCTGTTCGCGCTGCTGGCAGCCTGGGTCGTCCGGGTTGCCGGCGCGCGCTTCGCGGTGAAGCGCCTGGGCGGCGCGGTGTTGATCCTGGTGATCGTCACGTTCGGCACGACCTTGATGCTGCGCCAGGTGCCGGGCGATCCCTGCATCACCGCGCTGGGCACCGGCGCGAGCGATGAGGCAGTCGCCGAGTGCACCAGCGAGCGGGGACTCGACGATTCGGTGGTCGAGCAGTACACGGGCTGGGTCGGCGATGTGGTCACGGGCGACCTCGGGTTCGCGTTCTACAAGAATCGCGAGCCCCTGTCCGATGTCCTCGAGGACCGTGCGCCCCGCACGGCATGGCTGTTCCTCTACAGCCAGTTGATCGCGTTGACCGTCGCCGTACCACTGGGGATCTGGGCGGCATACCAGAGCGGTCGCGCGCCCCGAGGCGTTCCGCGGTGGATACTGCCTGTCGCGATCGCGGCCCTGCTCGGGGTCGCCGTGGTCGGCGGATGGGGCATCGCGGGAATCCTGACCGTGTCGGTACTCGTGCCGATCTTCGTCTTCAACGGCATACGAGGCGGACCGAGCGGCGACTCCACCGTCAATACGGGCGCGTTCGTGCTGCTGTCGATCCCGGTTTTCGTGCTCGGCGAGACGCTCAGGTACTTCTTCGCGATCAAGAACGACTGGTACGACCTCGTCGGGTACTCGCCGTGGAACGAGGGCGTCGGCGCGCACATCAGCTCGATCTGGCTTCCGGCGCTGGTGCTCGGCCTGGCTGTCTCACCGGTGTACCTGCGGCTCCTGCGGGCCGACATGGTCCAGAACCTGCAACAGGACTTCGTCGCGGTCGCGAAGGCCAAGGGCATGTCGAACCGGCACATCCTGCTCCGCCACGTCCTCCGCCCGTCGACGCTGACCCTCCTCACCGTCGCCGGGCTGAACATCGCGCAGCTGGTCAACGGTGCGATCGTGGTCGAGTTCATCTTCGACTTCGACGGCGTCGGCAGCTACCTCATCGAGGCCGTCGCCCGCCGCGAGTTCTTCGCGGTCCAGACCCTCGTGGCGCTGGTCGCGGTGCTGTTCGTCGTGACGAACACCGTCATCGACGTGGTCTACACCACCGTCGACCCCCGAGTACGTGCGGAGGACGAGAAATGAGCAATGCCGCGGCGATGGCCGAAGCCGAAGCGGTCAAGGCCGTTCCGGTCGGCGGCCGGAAGGAGCCCCGCAACTACATCTTCTGGTTCGCGGTTGTGTGGCTCGTGCTGGTGCTCCTGATCACGATCTTCGGGGAGTGGCTGCCGATCGTCGACGATCCGAACGAGCGGAACGCCGACACCATCAAGAAGGGCCCGAGCTGGGACAACTGGTTCGGCACCGCGACCTTCGGCCAGGACGTGTTCTCGCGGGTCGTCGTCGGCGGCCGGATCTCCCTGCGGGTCGCCGCCATCGGCACCGCCGTGGGCATCGGCGTCGGCGGCACACTCGGCCTGCTCGCCGGCTTCTACCGGGGTTGGGTCGACTCGATCGTCCGCCTCATCATCAACGTCACGCTGTCGATCCCGGCCCTTCTGCTCGTCATCTTCATCGTGGCGGTTCGCGACCAGTCGCTGTTCTGGGTCGTCTTCGCCGTGTGCATTCTCGCCATTCCGGCGCTGGCCCGCATCGTGCGGGCCAGCACCCTGCAGGTGGCCGAGCGCGAATACGTGAAGGCCGCCGAGGTCGTCGGAGCGAAGCGGTTGTCGATCCTCTTCCGCGAGGTGCTCCCGAACGTGATGCCGACGATGATCTCGTTCGCGTTCTTGACGACGGGCATCATCCTGGTGGCCGAGAGCTCACTGTCCTTCCTCGGGCTGAGCGTCGAGGCTCCCACCATCACCTGGGGATCGATCATCGCCGAGGGTCGCATCTCGTTCCAGGAGACTCCGCACATGGTCTTCTTGCCCGCCGTCGTGTTGTTCCTGACGGTTCTGAGCCTGAACTTCATCGGCGATCAGCTGCTCAAGCGCTACGACATCCGGGAGTCCGCCCTATGACACCGGAGCCGGCCGGACCCATGCTCGAGGTCGAGAACCTCGTGGTCGACTTCGCCACGCCGAGGGGCACGCTGCGCGCCGTCGACGGTGTCAGCTTCAGCCTCGACAAACAAGAAGCCATCGGCATCGTCGGCGAATCCGGCTCGGGCAAGTCGGTCCTGGCCCGAGCGCTCATCAACATCCTCGCGGGTAACGGCACTCGCACCGGCACCATCCGCATCGGCGGCCGCGACATCGACCAGCTCACCAAGACGGAGCGGAAGCACTTCTTCGGCGTCGAGGTCGCCATGGTGTTCCAGGACCCCATGACGTCGCTGAATCCGGTGAAGCGCATCGGTGCCCAGCTCACGGAGTCCATCCGGTACCACCTCGGCGCCTCCAAGGCCGACGCGAACAACCGCGCGGTCGAGCTGCTCGAGCAGGTCCACATCCCGTCGGCGGCGCGCCGGCTCCGCCAGTACCCCCACGAACTGTCGGGGGGCATGCGCCAGCGGGTGGTCATCGCCATGGCGCTGGCGTGCGAGCCGAAGCTCCTCATTGCCGACGAGCCGACCACCGCGCTCGACGTCACGGTGCAGAAGACGATCCTCGACCTCATCGACGACCTACGGCGCGAGCAGCACATGTCGCTGATCCTGATCACCCACGACCTCGGCGTGGCACGCGGGCGCGCCGACAGGATCGGGGTCATGTACGCGGGACGGCTCCTCGAGCAGGCGGCATCAGAGGAGATCTTCACCAACATGCGCCATCCGTACACCGAGGCGCTCATGCAGTCGATCCCCGACACCAGCCATCCGAGCCATACCCGGCTGCAGCCCATCCCCGGGCGACCTCCCGACCTGTTGAGCCCTCCAATCGGCTGCGCGTTCGCATCGCGCTGTCGATACGCGCAAGCCGACTGCATCGACATCAAACCCCAGCTCGAGCTGGTGCCGTTCGATCATCTCCACGCCTGTCACCACCCGGTGGGCACCAGCAAGGGCGATCAGGCGCTCGCCACCAACCTCGCTGCCGGAGAGACGGCCGCGGGTCTGGTGCTCGACGACGAGCTCGAAGGCGTGTCCTAGTGGCCGGCTCGGGCACCGCCCACCTGCGCGACGATCCCGACGTCTTGATACGCGTCGAGAACATGGTCGTCGAGTTCTCCATTCCCGGCGGCACCGTCCACGCCGTCTCCGACGTGAGCTTCGATCTGGTCGAGGGCGAGACACTGGGAATCGTGGGCGAATCGGGCTGTGGCAAGTCGACGACGGCCCGAGCGGTGATCCAGTTGCCGAAACCCACGTCGGGCACCGTCTCCTACCAGGGCCGAGATCTCACCGCGCTCGGCAACGAGGAGATGCGCAAGATCCGCCCCGACGTCCAGATGATCTTCCAGGACCCGATCTCGTCGTTGAACCCGCGCCGCACCGTCCACGACATCATCTCGGAGGGACTGCGCGTGTGGGGCGGTCGTGGCGTGTGGTCCGAGGAACGCATCGAAGAGCTGATGGAAGCCGTCGGCATCGATCCGCGGTACAGCGAACGGAAGCCTCATCAGTTCTCCGGCGGTCAGTGCCAGCGCATCAGCATCGCGAGAGCGCTGGTGCTCGACCCCAAGGTCATCATCTGCGACGAGCCCGTCTCGGCCCTCGACGTCTCGGTCCAGGCCCAGATCCTGAACCTGCTCGAGGACATGAAGGAGCGCTACGGCGTCAGCCTGATCTTCATCAGCCACGACCTGTCGGTCGTGAAGAACGTCTCCGATCGGGTCATGGTCATGTACATGGGCAAGGTGTGCGAGATCGCCCAGTCCGACGAGCTCTTCGACCACCCCGTGCACCACTACACGAGGGCGCTCATGTCGGCGATTCCCGGCGCCCAGGTGACCGGCCAGGCCGACCTCCTCGAGGGAGAGCTTCCGTCGGCGATCGAGCCCCCGAGCGGGTGTCGCTTCCGAACCCGGTGCCCGAAGGCGACAGAGCATTGCCGCGTCGAAGAGCCCCAGGTCCGCGAGGTCAGCCCCGGCCACTGGGTCGCCTGCCACTTCCCCCACGAGCGCGATTGATGGGTGCGCTCGACGGTCTGACGGTCCTCGACCTCGGGCTGTTGGTGCAGGGGCCGCAGGCCGCGGCGCTCCTGCGCGACATGGGCGCGAGCGTCGTGAAGGTCGAGCTTCCCGGCGTCGGCGACCAGGCCCGCTGGATTCCGCTTGGTCCCGGCGACCCCCGGAGCGGTTTCTTCGAGGGCTGCAACCGGGGAAAGCGCAGCGTGACCATCGATCTCCGCCGGCCCGAGGGCGCCGATGTCTTCCGCAGGCTTGCCGCTTCGGCCGACATCGTGATCTCGAACTTCAAGACCGGCACACTCGACGAGTGGGGCCTCGGATACGAGGCCCTCCGCGAGATCAACCCCGGAATCATCTGGGCCGCCGGCAGCGCGTTCGGGCCCGTCGGCCCCGACCGGGAACGCGAAGGCGCCGACCTCGCCGGCCAGGCGGCCGGCGGCCTCATCAGCACGACCGGCGGTGACGGCGCCGAGCCGACGCCGGTGGGTGTCACCATCGCCGATCACATCGGATCACTCAACCTCGTCTCGGGGGTACTGGCCGCACTCGTCGCCCGTGCCGACACCGGGCTCGGCCAGAAGGTCGAGGTCTCCCTGCTCGGTGGCCAGATCTGGGCCCAGGCATCCGAGCTCAGCTACTACCTCATGACCGACCGGGTTCCGGGTCGCTCGAACTACGGGCACCCGATGATCCCGGCCGCGTACCGGATCTTTCGCACCGCCGACGGATGGATCGGCCTCATCGGCATCCCGCCTGCGGCGCGGCCATCGTTCCTCGAGGCCCTCGGTCGGCCCGAGCTCGCCGACGACCCGCTGTTCGGCGACATCATCCCGACACCGCAGCAGCTCGCAGGGCAGCTCGCGTTGCTCGAGGAGATCTTCCCCACGAAGACGTCCGACGAGTGGGCCGAGCGGTTGCACGGCGCCGGAGTCCGCTACGCGCCCGTTCGCGACTACGCAGGCGTGGCCGCCGATCCCGGGGCCTGGGAGAACGGGTATCTCGTCGAGGTCGACGACGCCGAACGCGGGCGGGTCAAGGTGGTGGGCAACCCGATTCGCATGAGCGCCACGCCGCTGTCGCCCGGCGTGCGGACACCCGAGCTCGGCCAGCACACCGAGGAGGTCCTCCTCGAGCACGGGTACAGCTGGGACGACATCGCCGCGCTGCGCGAGATCGAGGTGATCTAGCGCCTCTTCGGTGTCCGACGCCCCCCGTCGGCTAGTTTCGGGTCCACCGTGACATTGGGAGGTCGACGATGGTTTCGATTCCGGCTCCAGCTCAAGCGTTGCTCGGCTCCGATGCCGTCGCCCACGTCTGGACATCGAATCCCGACGGCAGCCCCCAGGTGTCGGTCGTCTGGGTGATCGTCCAGGACGACGAAGTGCTGTTCGGCTGCGACGGCTCCAGCCACAAGGCAAGGAACCTCAGGCAGAACCCGCGCGTGATCCTCTCGATCGAGGACGACGAGCGCAATGAGCGGGGATTCCAGAGACATCTGGTGATCCGTGGCCGAGCCACGATCGAGGACGGACCCCAGCCCGACGTGATGGATCGCCTCGCCCGCAAGTACGTCGGTCTCGGCCGCCACCCACTGTCGCTCCGCGACTCGGCGACCGCCGTGGTCGTGCGGGTGGAGATCGACCGGATCAGCGGCGTCGGCCCCTGGGTCGACGAGCCCGAGCGCGAGCAGGTGGGGTCGGGCTAGGACCTAGCCCGCGGTGGCGGCGGCCATCTCCTCGGGTCGTCCGGCGATCACGCCGTCGACGCCGAGCTCGACCAGTTGCCGGTAGAAGGCCTCGTTCTCCTGCGTTTCGGCGTCGTTCGGCCAGACCCAGATCGTGAGGCCCTCGTCGTGGGCCCTGGCGACGGACTCGGGCGTGACGACGTCGACACCCGATGACTCGGGCGGGACCTGGATGATCTCGAATCCGTCCTCGAGCGGCGTCCCCGCGAGCACCCAGGTCGTGAGTCGTGTGGTGCCCGGGCTGACGGCCACATCGGGAGCCAGGGCACGGAAGGCGTCGATGACCTCGTCGTCGAAGGAGACGACGACGACGGAGTCGGTCCGGCCGAGCTCATCGAGCTCGGCCGCGAGGACCTCGGCGACGATGCCGGCCTGAGGCAGCTCCCCCTTGATCTCGATGTCGAGCGGCAGCGTCGGAAATCGCTCGGCGATCTCGCGGAACGTCGCGACGCGGAAGTCGTCGGCGGTGTAGCCCGCGGGCGGTTCCGTGTCGCCCGTGCGCACGCCTCGGTAGATGTACTCGTCGAGCGGCCGATCCTGGCAGGGCCAGCACTCGGGCGAGAACCAGTACGCGTTGTCGAGGGCCTGGAGCTCGGCGAGCGTGAGATCGATGACCGGTCCGGTGGCTTCGGTCGTCTTGTCGACGGTGTCGTCGTGCTGCACGACGAGCACCCCGTCGCCGGTGAGCTGCACATCGAGCTCGAGGACACCGGCGCCCGCCTTCACCGCCTCCGCGAACGCATACGGCGTGGAGTGCGGCCACGACTGGTCGCCGCCGGCATGGGCGAGGTTGACGACCGAGTCTTCGGCGAGCAGCTCGTCGATCGTCGGCGCGACGGCTGCCGGCTCCGAAGTCGCCGTCGACTCGGGCGTGGCGCTGGGCTCGGGCAGCGCCGTCGACTCGGGCGTGGCGCTGGGCTCGGGCACCGCAGTGGGCTCGGGGGTGGCGCTGGGCTCGGCGGCCGGTGTGGGCTCCGCCACCGCCGGCTCCTCGGCCTGGGCGGTGGGCTCGGTCGCGAGCGACGGCGAGTCGCTCGTGCTGCTCGAGCAGGCACCGGCGAGGAGGACGAGCACCATCAAGACCGTGGGGCGAGCCATGCTCGCGAGGCTACTGCTCGGCGCCGGTCATTCAGCGGCGTAGATCTCCCAGACCACTTCGCCGTTCTTGGGCCATGCCTTCACCCACCAGGCGTCGGTGCCGTTGGTGAAGTTCACCTTCACCCAGTCGCCGGTCTCCTGGTAGATCGAGTACTCGAAGCCCTCGGCCGGCTCGACCCAGACAATCGTGGCGACACCGTTCTCGACCACCACGCCGTAGGAGCCGACGTCTGTCGTCACGACACCGTCGAACGTCCCCGTCTGCGGAGCTTCGTCGACCTGGATCTCCCACTTGATCGTGCCGTCCTCGCCGATCCACGCCTTGAAATGTTTGATGATCCCGTCGCCGTAGAAGTTGGCGACGACCTGGTCACCGTTCGGTGTGACGACCTCGGCGGTCCATGCCACATCGGTCCACAGCACTGCCATGGCCAGCGTTGAGCCCTCGCCTCGTTCCACGACCACCGTGGCGATGCCGTTGATGTCGATCTCCTTGCGGGTCTCGATCACCGGCTCCGGCTCGGGCTTCGGCTCCGGGGCCGGCTCGACGATCTCGGGCTTCGGCTCCGGGGCCGGCTCCGGTTCGGGCTTCGGCTCCGGCGCCGGCTCCACGACTTCGGGTTTCGGCTCCGGGGCGGGCTCGGGCGTCGGCTCGGGTTCCGGCTTCGGTGGGTTCTCCTCGAGGAACCGGATGTCGACGGCGACCTCGTCGGAGCCGTCGAGACCGATCACAGCCGCGAACGCCGCTCCCGTCTCGTGCTCGAGGAACACCGCGAGCTCGGTGCCCTCGGCGTCGATCACCGTGTCGGTCCAGCCCGGCTGCGTGATGACCTCACCGAGCACGAACACACCGTCGAGCTCACTGACCGATGCGGTACCGGCCAGCCCCAGGGCAACCTCGTGAACCTCGGGGACTGCGTCCTCGACAGGCTCATCGGAGTCGGAGTCAACCTCGACGGCACTGTCGGCCGATTCGGTCGGCTCGGTGTCGTGATCGGTCGTCGCATCGTCGTTCGCCGGTCCGGCGACGTCGATGGAGATACCCCCTGGGCTCGACTGGGTTGCCGCCCACGCGGCGCCGCCCCCGAGCACGAGAGCGGGGACGAGCACGGCCATACCGGCCAGGCGTTGTATGTGCCGCTTGCGGGCCGAGACCATGCGGGGCCGCAGCGAGTCGAGCATCTCCTCGACGTGTTCTGGTGTCCGGGGTTGGTGTTCGTTCGTCATCCTCGTGCCTCCGATCTCGCGGCGCCCGTCTTCGAGCGGCCGCCGAGCATCGAGCGCAGGCTTCGCCGTGCTCGATGCAGGTGGTAGCGAAACGCGCCGGGCGAGATACCCATCGCCGCGGCGCCTTCGTCGGTGGAGTAGCCGTGGCCGTAGTAGAAGTCGACGGCCTCACGCTGCTGGCCGGGAAGGGCGCCCAGCGCGTGTTCCATGTCAGGATCCGGTTGCGGCTGTTCATCCACCGACTCGAACGTGATGGCCGCGAGCGCTCCTTGATGGCGACGACGGCCCCGTTCCAGATCGATGCGAATGTTGTTCGCGACACGTTGCACCCATGCAGCGGGATTCTGCATCCGCCCGACTCGCCACCACCGCGCATATGCCCGGATGAAGGCCTCCTGGCTGCAGTCGCCTGCGACATCGACCGAACAACCGGCTCGGGCCAGGTTGTGGACCACGTCGTCGTAGTTCTGACGGAAGAAGTCGTCGAATGTCTGCTGCACAGGGGCCTCCTCTCGCTGGCTGATCGACCTGCTACGTGTCTCGCTTGACCACACCCACGAACGAGCAGCCCGTTTCGTTTGGTCGGCGCGATCGATTGGGCCGGACGACCCATCGCCGGACCGGCAGTCGCCCGTGGCCCGAACGGCGACGGCGAGAACCACCCGGTCGCCTCGGCCCGATCGCTGACCAGCCGCCAGGGTCAACCCTCCTCGCGGGGACCAATCGCCGTTCCCCGGGGTTGCAGCGCCCGGAGGACAGAACGATTCGCTCGGCAAGCAGACATTCCAGGGATTGGTTCGCCGCCGCGATCGTGTGGGGCGTCTTCAACGTCCTCGACGACCCCAGCCGCTCCGGCGCACCCCCCATCGAAGTCCGGGCTGGACCCGCCTGGCAATCGAGCTCCTGATTCTCGGCGGTGGCGCGATCGCGATCGGCGTCGCGGGACAACGCAACATCGCCATCGCCTTCGCCGTCCTGATCGCGTTCCACTTACGCCACGTCATGGACTCGAGTCGAGTGGCTGATCCAAGCATGACCGCCCGAGTCCCGGCTGGTGCGTCGAGTTGACCCTTGCCGGGCCCGGCGGAAGGCTGGGTCGGAACCGGCGCCTCGATGGGGCCGCGATGGGAGAGGTCATGGCAGCATGTGAGAACTGCGGGGGCACTCAGGTGTTCCGCAAGCGCAACGTCGTGTTCGACGTCAAGTTCGGAAGCGGACGGTTGCTCAAGTCAGGATCGAACAAAGAGCGGTGGCTGAGGTGCACGCTCGACATCTGCGGCGGCTGCGGGCGAGTCGCCACATACGTCCAGGATCCAGAAAACTGGTTGGGAGCTGTCGGCTACGACGAGTTGATCGACACCGCGGTGTCGGACCCGCCGGACCCGCGTTCAGGCTGAAACGGAGCCTCGACGTGACCGAGATCGCCTTCCGATCGGCGACCGAGCTGGCCGCGACGGTGCGACAGCGGGAGATCTCGTCGAGGGAGCTCCTGGATCTGTATGTCGAACGAATAGAACGCTACGACCCGGTCCTCAACGCGGTCGTCGTCCGCCGATACGAGGAGGCTCGTCAGCGAGCCGAGGCGGCCGACGCCGCGACCGCTGCCGGAGAGGAGTGGGGTCCGCTCCATGGCGTCCCGATGACGATCAAGGAGGCCTTCGACTGGGTCGGTACGCCGACGACGAGAGGGCTCGTCCGCCTGGCCGACAACTACCCCGAGACCAACGCAGAGGTCGTCGACAGCCTCCTCGGCGCGGGTGCGGTCATCTTCGGCAAGACCAACGTTCCCGCGCTGCTCGCTGACTGGCAATCGTTCAACGACGTCTCCGGGACCACATCCAACCCGTGGGACCCGAACCTCGTGCCGGGCGGTTCGTCGGGAGGCTCGGCCGCAGCCCTGGCGGCAGGACTGACGGGTCTGGAACTGGGAAGCGATATCGGCGGGTCCATCCGCAACCCCGCGCACTACTGCGGGGTCTTCGGCCACAAGCCGACCATGGGCCTGGTCTCGAATCGTGGCCCCGACCGCCCCGGCCAGCACGCGTCGAGCGACATGAGCGTCATCGGTCCCATGGCGCGGAGCACAACAGATCTGGAGGTGACGCTCGACGTCATCGCCGGACCGTCGAAGCTCGACCGCCGCGGCTGGCATCTGGATCTTCCCACACCGCCGCGGCGCGCGCCGTCGGACTGGCGAGTCGCCGTCATGCTCGACAGCCCCTGCTGCGCCCAAGACGACGAGCTGACCGAGCACCTCCTCGGGGTTGTCGACTCGCTGCGAGACCTCGGCATGCACGTCGACGAGGCGGCACGACCGTCGGTGGACATGGAGCGTGCCCACCACGTGTTCTGGCTGCTGCTTCGGGCTGCGACCGGTGTCCACACCAGTGATGAGGAGTACGACAGCCACGAGCTCGGCGTCGCGGCGTGGGAGCAGGGTGATCGGAGCTACCGGGCATACGCGGATCGGGGGACGACTCTGACGCACCGGGAGTGGTTCCAGCTCCATGACGAGCGTGAGCGCATGCGCCTTGCGTGGGCCGACTTCTTCGAGGGCTTCGATCTGTTGCTGTGCCCCGCTGCTGCTTCGACGGCCTTTCCCCACGACCACGAAGGAGAGCGACCCGAGCGGACCATCATCGTGAGCGGTCGCTCCGAGCCGGCGCCGGATCAGTTGTTCTGGGCCGGTATCTCCAGCACGGTCTATCTGCCGAGCACGGTCGCTCCGGTGGGACTGACCAGGAGCGGAATGCCGTGTGGGGTGCAGATCATCGCCCCCTATCTCCGTGATCGGGACAGCCTGGCCTTTGCCCGCCTGATCGAGGGCGAGCTCGGGGGATTCATCACACCACCCGGTTACGAATGACCGACCGGCTGGAGCCCGACACGGGTGGTCCTCTCCTGCCGATCTCATGCGCTGGCTACGCCGAGCCGGCGTGCAGATGCGACCCTGCCAAGGAGGCCCGCGGCCGCGCTCATGGACAACCGCCACTACAGGCCGCCCGACCGATAGCGCAGATTGCCGGTTGTGAGCGGCCACTCGGACGTTCGGGCAGCGCCCCCGAAGCGGCACCGCTACTCTGCCGAGGTGGGTCGTTCGAGCTCGTTTTCCGGAAGATCTGCGGTGGTTACCGGTGGAGCTTCGGGGATCGGGTTGGCGCTGGGCCGGGGGCTTGTGGAGCGCGGTGCGCATGTGACTCTGGCTGACATCGATGGTGACGCGGCCCACGAGCAAGCCGAGAGGTTGACCCGGGATGGACGCGCTGGGTCGGTCTTCGGATGCCGCCTCGACGTCCGCGACGAGAGTGCCTTCCGTGCCGTCGTCGACGAAGTCGTCGCCCGCGATGGCCGGATCGACCTGTTGTTCAACAACGCCGGGATCTCGATGGGCGGTCCGTCAGTCGAGCTCACCGCCGCCCACTGGGATCGAATCATCGACGTGAACATCAAGGGGGTCGTCAACGGGTTGTTGGCTGTCTATCCCCAGATGGTCGACCAAGGTCACGGTCACATCGTCAACACGGCGAGCGGTGTCGGCCTGGTGGGCGCGCCGTTCGTCGCGGCCTACGCCGCGAGCAAGCACGCGGTCGTCGGGCTGTCGACGTCACTGCGAGCCGAGGCCTCCTTGCGGGGCGTAGATGTGAGCGTCCTGTGTCCTGGCTCGGTCGAGACGCCGATACTGGACCGACCGCCCGACGCCGACCTTCCCGAGACGTCGACTCGGGCCGTGACCGCCCGTGAGTACGTCGCGGTGCTCGGCATGCGCCCGAGCGACGCAGACAGGTTCGCGCGGCGGGCGCTCAACGGCGTCGAGCGCAAGCGGCCGATCATCGTGGAGCCACCGAACGCCAGGCCCCTGTGGTACCTCTGTCGGCTGTCGCCGCGCCTGACCGACAGAGTCACCCGATCGATCGCTCGGAAGATCGATCGCAAGCTCCTCCAATCGGACAGGTAACCCGCCTCCACAGCCAAATCGGAGCCGTCGCTGACCAGCGCAGTCGTTGTCGATCCGACAACGACGAGTGGACCGTACTGGACTTGAACCAGTGACCTCTCGCGTGTGAGGCGAGCGCTCTAGCCAACTGAGCTAACGGTCCGGGGAACGAGCATCGTATCGCATCGCCGGTTGCGAGCGGCCGGGCGTAAGACCGGGTTCGCGCTCGCCCGATCGAGGCCCGAACTAGGCTCGAATTGTCCCCAGCGCCGCCACCTTCGAGCCGGCACACTCCATCGTGACATCCGCCGACACCGCCACCGCCCCGGTCGAGACGCCCGCAGCAGACAGCGCGGGTTGGTTCATCCTGGCCGCGCTCGGGGCGTCGATGGCGCTCGCCCGGCAGGTGGTCGGCAACGTCGACGAATCCCTGTTCGGGGCGAATTCGAACACGATCCTGCGCGTCATCGCGATGATGGTCACCGGGCTCAGTGCGCTGCTGGTCGCCCACCGTCGCCACTGGTGGCCGCCCGTCGAGTGGCTGGGGCTGCTGCCGCTCGTCACCGCGTCATTCGGATTCGCCTGGTTGTACCCGACCCTCACCGACCAGGTCGATGCGTGGCAGATACCCGAGCAGGCCCGGTCCGGTGCCCTCGCCGCCGGGACCGCGACCCTGTTCCTCGGGCTCTTGATGCTGTTGGTCGGCGGGGGCGCACGAACGGTCGGTTACCACCTGTTCCTGCTCTCGGGCGGGCTCTTGCTGGCGAGCGACGTGTTGTGCCCCGATACCGAGCTCTGCGGGCTCGTGTTGGCCGGCGCTGCCATGATCGCGCTCTTGGCGGCGCGGGTGATCGGCGGCAACGAGATCCTTCGCGCCCGCGGCACGACCCCGATTCGACACCCCGGCATCCGGCTCGCCGCGTACCTCGCCCTTGTGGTCGTCCTGGTCGCCGGCCTGATCTGGAGCCAACGTGACGAGGTCGAGGCCGCGGGTTTCGGCGTGGCCCTGCTGGCGA
>JAOTZB010000360.1 GCA_029861625.1 Acidimicrobiia bacterium | reverse complement strand
CGGGTTCGGGCGCGGGGATCGTCAGGACAACCGCGGCGGGGAGATCGGTGCCGAGTATCTCGGATTCGTGCATGAGCAGCACGGCCTCGTGATTCTCGATGAGGTAGTCCGCAGCGTCGCCGAGCTGGTCGGCAGGTACATGGAGCTGGTCATACGTGCTCGTGTCCATGAAGACGTAGTCGGCGCCGTCGCGATAGAGGAACTGCATGTCGCGCTTGTCGATGAGCACACGCTCGACCTTCTCGCCGGCTCGGAAGGTACGGTCGAGCACGGCGCCGGTGCGAGCGTTCTTCAGCGTCGTGCGCACGAACGCATGGCCCTTGCCGGGCTTGACGTGTTCGTTCGAGACGACCTGGAACAGCCCGTCGTCGAGCGAGAGGGTCATCCCGTTCTTCAAGTCGTTCGTGGTGATGATGGGCATGGGGCTCCTCGGCTGGGCACAACGGCCTCGTGGAGTCTCGCCGTTCGGTCGCGCTGCAACAACCTGCCTCCGGTGCGTCAGACCGCGACGACGGGATCGTAGGGCGAACCGGTGAGACAGCGTCTTCCCGTCGCCGTGACGAGCACGAGGTCCTCCCACCGCACGCCTCCCCGATCGCCGAGGTAGACGCCGGGCTCGACCGTGACGACCATGTCCGCCACGAGTACGTCCTCGCTCCGTGAGTTGATGCGCGGCAGCTCGTGGATGTCGAGCCCCACGCCGTGACCAGCGCCGTGACCGAAGGCCTCCGACCATCCGGCGTCGGCAATCACCGATCGACAGGCAGCGTCGACGTCCACACACGTGGCCCCCGGTGCAATGGCGTCGATTCCGGCCCGCTGCGCCGAGCGAACGACCTCGAGCTGGCGTTGCTGCTCCGATGTCGGCGCCCCGAGCACGAACGTGCGGGTCATGTCGGATCGATAGCCACCCACCGTCGCCCCGACATCGACGACCACGAGATCGCCGGCCACGAACGGCCGCTCGCCCGGCCTGGCGTGCGGGCGAGCCGAGTTCGGCCCCGCCGCCACGATCGTCTCGAACGCAGGATCGTCGGCACCGCGCTCGCGCATGGTTTGGTCGAGCGCCGCGGCGAAAGCGCGCTCGGTCGTCCCGGGTCGCATGAGATCGATGACCGCCGCCAGCGACTCGTCCGCGACCGCCGCCGCGGACTCCATGCGGAAGATCTCGTCGGCATCCTTGACCGACCGGAGGCCGACGATGAGCTCATCGACCGGGACGAGCTCGACATCGACGGTGCGATCGGCCAGGCGCCGCTGGGTGGCCCACGTCACGTGATCCGCCTCGAGACCGAGACGCGCATGACCGTCGAGCGCGCCCCCGATGGCCTCGATCGGATCGCGCGTGATCACGACCTCGACGTCAGCGTCGCTCTCACCCAGCTCGGCGGTCGCCTGCTCGGCGTAACGGGAGTCCGTGAACAGCCGTCGGGTGTTCCTGCAAAGGAGGAGATGACCGTTCGATCCCGTGAAACCGCTCAGCCAGCGCGTATTGGTGAGGTTTGTCACGAGCAGGGCATCGAGGTCGGACTCCTCGAGCACAGCGTCCAACCGCTGCAGCCGCGACGCCACGGACATGGGTGGAAACGGTGCTGTCATTCCAGCAGGTCGGCGACAGCGTCGACCGCGAGCCGGTAGCCCGCGCCGCCGAAACCGACGATCGAGCCGGCCGCGACCGGGGCGATGACAGACGTATGGCGCCACGGTTCACGGGCGTTGGGATTCGACAGATGCACCTCGACCACGGGCCCGTCGAATGCGGCGAGCGCGTCGTGGATCGACCACGCGTAGTGGGTGAACGCGCCAGGATTGATGATGATCGCCGCGCACCGCCCACGGGCCCGATGGATCGCGTCGACCAGTTCGCCCTCGTGGTTGGACTGGAGGTCCTCGACATCGAGATTGTGCTCTCGGGCGCGGACACGGGCGACGTCGACGTGGTCGGCCAGCGTCGCCGAGCCGTACACGTCGGGTTCACGATCGCCGAGCAGGTTCAGGTTGGGCCCGCCGAGAACCAAGACGATGGGTGTGGTCACGCTGCCTCCCGGCGTCGACTCGCTGTCATGGTCGCATGGCTCCGAGGGCCTCGCGCAGGATCAACGGCTCGATGCCGACCACTGGCTCGACGCCGGACGGCCCGTCGAGCACGAACGTGACGTCGGTCGTCGCCTTCTTGTCACTGGCGAAGAGGGCAAGGAGCCGATCCGGATCCGAACCGGCCGGCAGGATCGAGTCGAGACCGTAGCTCTCGACGACGGCACGGTGCTGCGCGAGCCGACCGTCGTCGATCCGGCCGAGCCGGTTGGCGACCTCGGCCGCGTACACGAGGCCGATGGCAACCGCCTCGCCATGACGGAGATCGAAGTCGCCGGCGATCTCGAGCGCATGTGCGAGCGTGTGGCCGTAGTTCAGGATCGCCCGCTTCCCATCCTCGCGCTCGTCGGCCTCGACCACGCGGGCCTTGATCTCGATGCAGCGGGCGACCCGTTGGTCGAAGGGCAGAGCGGCGAGGTCGTCCCCGTCGAGGAAGTGGCACTTCGCCATCTCGCCCAGCCCGCTCCGTCGTTCGCGTTCGGGAAGGGTCGCGAGATGATCGGTGTCGCAGATGACACCTGTCGGCTGCCAGTAGGCACCGACGAGATTCTTGCCTTCGGGGAGGTTCACGCCGGTCTTGCCACCTACTGCGGCGTCGATCTGGCCGAGCAACGTCGTGGCGACGTAGGCGGACGCCACCCCCCGGTGATAGACGGCAGCGGCGAATCCGGCGACGTCGGTCACCATCCCACCGCCGACCCCGATCACGACGTCGCCGCGGGTGAGTCCCCACCTCGAGAACCGGCGACACAGGTCCTCGACCGTCGTGAGCGTCTTCGAACGCTCGCCGACGCCGATCTCGAACATCTCGTGGGTCACGCCGGGGTCGACGGTGACGGGAATGCCGGGTTGAGTCACGATCGCCGCTCGCCGGGCGCCCGGTGGGATCAGCCCTGCGAGCTCCACAACGGCCCCGCTGCCCACGATGACGTCGTAGCTGCGATCGAGCAGGTCGACCGTGACACGTCCGGTCACGAGACGACCTCGGTGATGGCCTCGACCACATCGTTCACGGTGCGCTGATCGGTTGTCACGACGTGGTGTGCGACCGCTGCGTAGAGCTGCCGCCGTTCGTCGTCCAGGCTCTGGAGCCGACCGGGGACATCGCCGGCGAGCATGGGTCGGCCCGTGCCGGATCCGACCCGACTCTCGAGCGTTGTCACCGCGGCGTCGAGCCACACGACCGTCGCCGGTGCGGTGGCCAGGAGGTCTCGATTCTCGCCTCGCAGCACCACCCCTCCACCGGTCGAAACCACCAGGCCGGCGGGTTCTGCGAGCACCGCTTCGAGCGCCTCGGACTCGACATCGCGGAAGTGGGCCTCCCCGCCCGCTGCGAACAGGTCGGTGATGCGTTCACCGGCTCGGCGTTCGATCTCGGTGTCGAGGTCGACGAAGCGCCGACCCTGGCGGTGGGCGAGCATTCGGCCGGCGGCCGACTTCCCGACGCCGCTCATACCGACGATCACGATGGCATGGTGGTCAGGCGCCGCAGTCACCCGGTCGAGAGTAGCCAACGCCCGAGAGGCTCATGCTCTCATACCGGCTCTTCGCCCGAGAGGCTCATGCTCTCATACCGGCT
>JAOTZB010000067.1 GCA_029861625.1 Acidimicrobiia bacterium | reverse complement strand
CTCTCTCCCTCGACCTTTCCGACCGAGGAACCACTCCCTCAACCTTCCGACCGAGGACTCTCTCCCTCGACCCTACGACCGAGGAACCACTCCCTCGACCCTACGACCGAGGAACCTTGCTGACCCGGGCAGCGCCCGGGGTGACTCTTTCTATCGACGTCCGCACCGAAACCGACACGGACGCTGCCGCCAGACGATGCCGGCCTTGCACCCCCAACGGGATTCGAACCCGTGTTACCGGCGTGAAAGGCCGGCGTCCTAGGCCGCTGGACGATGGGGGCTCATCTCTCGTCGAGAGGGCCCGGCCACGATAGCAACGGGCACTGGAGTTCGCTCCACGAATACGCGCCGTGCCGGCCTACTGCGCAGCCCGGCCGACGGCCAGCACCTCGAACAGCTCGCGATGGTCATCGATCACGTGCTCAGCGTCGGGGTACCCGTCGTCGACGTCATCGAAGGCGCCTCGATACCGAACCGGGGTCATCCCGAACTCACGCGCCCCGGCGACGTCGGTCCGACGGAGATCGCCGACGTGCGCCACTCGTCTCGGGTCGGTGATACCCAGCCCGTCGATGGCATGGCGGAAGATCGCGGCGTGCGGTTTGTACACCCCGACCTCGTCGGACCACGCCCGGTGCATGAATGCCTCCGCGAGGCCGGCTCTTCGGAGATGCTCCTCCAGCACGCTCGACGGCACCAGGCTGACGTCGCACACGATGGCGAGGCGGATGCCCGCCTCGGCCAGCCCGTGCACTGCCATGGCAGCGTCGGGCCGCGCCCGAAGATCAGACAGACGGTAGGCCTCGAGCCAGGCCTCCTCGAGACGAGCAGCCCCGAGCTCGTCGAGCCCGAGCCTCGTCACGATCGACGCCCTGGCATGGTCGAAGCGGTACTGGACGCCCGCCCGCCACGACTCGTCGAAGGTCACGGCAACGTCGTCGAACATGGCCCCGGCCGCCTCGGCGGGGAGGTCGACGCCGACACCTGCCAGCGCATCGGACACCATCTCGTTCCGTCGCTTCTTCGTCTCGTCACCTCGCACGGTGAAGAGCGTGTCCCAGAAGTCGAACGTGATACCGGCGATGGTCACGAGGTGCGCTGGACCCCGTCGGCCGCCGCCGCAGCCGCGACCGCAGGTGCAACGCGGTCGACGACCGATCGATCGAAGACCGAGGGCACCACGAAGTCAGGTCGGAGGTCGGACTCGTCGACCGACGCCGCGATCGCATCGGCCGCGGCGAGCTTCATGTTCTCGGTGATGTCGGTCGCGCCGGCATCGAGCGCCCCCCGGAAGATCCCCGGGAACGCCAACACGTTGTTGATCTGGTTCGGGTAGTCGCTGCGACCGGTCGCCATGACCGCAGCCAGGCCATCGGCCTCCTCCGGTCGGATCTCGGGATTGGGGTTCGCCATCGCGAACACGAGCGGATCGGACGCCATGTTGCGGAGGTCGGCCGCGGTGAGAAGCCCCGGTGCGCTGACGCCGATGAAGACATCGGCCCCCCGCAGCACGTCGTGCACAGAACCCTCTCGGCGATCCGGATTCGTGTTCTCCGCAAACCACTGCTTGGCGTGGTTCAGTTCGCCCCGGCCGTCGAATATCGCACCCACCCGGTCCACGCCGATCACCTGGCCGATGCCGGCATTGATGAGGATCTTGCCGATGGCCACCCCGGCGGCACCGACGCCCGAGATGACGACGCTCAGGTCGGCCATGCGCTTCCCCGTGATCTTCAGCGAGTTCTCCAACGCCGCCAGAGTCACGACCGCCGTGCCGTGCTGGTCGTCGTGGAAGACCGGGATGTCGAGCAGGTCCTTCAGCCGGTCCTCGACCTCGAATGCCTCGGGGGCCTTGATGTCCTCGAGGTTGATGCCGCCGAAGGTCGGCGCCAGCCGCTGCACGGTCTCGACGATCTCGTCCGCGCTGTTGACGTCGAGACAGATGGGGAACGCATCGACGTTCGCGAACTCCTTGAACAGCAGCGCCTTGCCCTCCATGACCGGCATGGCCGCGAGCGGCCCGATGTCGCCCAAGCCCAGCACGGCCGTGCCGTCGCTCACGATGGCGACCGTGTTCTTCCGGATCGTGTAGTCGTGAGCAAGCGCAGGCTCGTCCTGGATGGCCGTGCAGATCCGGGCAACGCCGGGCGTGTACGCCATCGAGAGGTCGTCACGGTCGTCGACCGGTGCGAGCGGCAACACCTCGATCTTGCCGCCCTCATGCATCTTGAATGTGCGGTCCCACCACGCGAGGAGCTCGACACCATCGACCAGCTCGACGGCAGCGACGACGGCTCGTTGGTGGTCCTCCTCGCGGCAGTGCACGACGAGATTCCGATCGAGCTCGGGGCCCCGCACGTCGAACCCGTCGGCCGCCCCGATGTTCCCTCCGGCCTCGCCGATGGCGACGCAGAGTCGGCCGAGCGTGCCCGGAACGTTCTGCATGCGAACGCTCAGCGTGATCGAGTATGCAGCGGTGGTGTTCGACATGTTCGGGAACGCTACCGAACTGTCGCCGACGAGCGGCACCTGCTCGTCTCGTCCGGTCGGACGCGCGTGGGGCTCCACGGCCGTCAGGCCGGCGGCACCGAGTCGTCGCCCACCCAGTTGCCGTGGAACCCGATCGGAACCCGCTGGGGCAGGTCGATCACGGCGACCGCGGGCGAGGCGAAGTCGATGGCGTCGATGATGTGCAGCTCGGCTCCATCGGTGGCCGCATCGTGCACGAGGACCATCACCCACCCGTCGTCTTCGCCGGTACTGCCATCGCGTGGGACGAAGACGGGTTCCGCGCCGCCCCGTCCGGCCCCGAAGTCGTGCTCGGTGAGCGCACCCGTCCGGTAGTCGGTCTTGTAGATCGAACCGTGGAGGGAGGGGCCTTCGTAGCCGACGGTCGCCGTGTAGCCGAACCTGTGCTCCCGGAGTCCGACCCTCGGATCGTGTCGGGGGAACTCGTGGGCCCGGTCGTCGATGCGTTCCTCGTGCACCTTGCGGCTCACGGGATCGATGGTCCACCGGTCGAGCGTCGGCGGCGAATCGACCGAGAACGGCCCGAGCACATCGTCCACGAAGAGGTTCTCGTACCGACACACGTCGATGACAACGTGGCCGTCGTCGCGTTCGTAGGCATTGAGCGGATGGAACAAGAAGCACTGTTCGACCTCACACCAGACGATGTCGTCGGCGGAGCCGCTCCGGGGCAGGAGCCCGATACGGGACGGATGGTCGGGATTCCATCCGACGGGCAGCTGGAATCCCTGCTCGAGCAGGTCGAAGCGTACGGTGACCGACAGGTCGTAGATCACCGCGTGGTTCGGCGTGATCGAGATGTCGTGCACCATCGGCATGTCGGACACGGGTATGTCGACGACCTTGGTGACACGGCCGTCGCGATCGACGACGACGTACTGGAGGCGGTCGACGAGGTCGGGCCAGCTGTAGGTCATCGCATGGAGCTCGCCCGTTTCCGGGTCGAGCTTCGGGTGCGCGGAGAAGGCCGCGGGGAGCGTGCCGTCGAAGTCGTTGCGTCCGATCGTGTCGAGCTCGTAGGTGAGCTCGACCGGCGTACCGCCCCCCTCGACCAACGCCCAGCTTCGACCTGCGAACCCACCGACGTTCGTGTTCGGCCCGGTTTCCGTGCGACCACCGAATGCGGGCCCGGCCGGCGGCGTCTCGCCGAGCATCGTGGCCACCTTGTCGGCTCGCACGTACCGGTTGCGATACCACTCGGCCCGGCCGCCTCGGAGTCGCACGGCGTGGACCATGCCGTCACCACCGAACCAGTGGTGCCTGGACGGGTCGGCGACCGCGATCGGGTTGGGGCCGTTGCGGAGCCAGCGGCCCTCGAGCTCGGTCGGGATCGCACCGGACACCGGGAGGTCGAATGCCGTGACCTCGTCGGCGACCGGTGCCATCTGACCCTCGAGATAACGATTGACGACGGTCATGCTCGGCCCCCAGACCTCGGTGATCGTCGGATGATCACATCATCGAACCGACGATGGTGAACCTAGACGCCCTCGTAGTCGAAGCCGAGATCGGGGGCCGTGACGAGCGGGTGGTAGGCGATACCGGCCTCGGCCGCCATTGCCGCGCAGGTACCACCCCGGTCGACGATCGGCATGATCAGCACCGGTTCGGCGCCCAGATCCCGCACAACTTCGACGGCCTCGAAGAGCGACGTCCCCCGTGTGACGGTGTCCTCGGTGATCACGACCCGGTCGTCGGCTTCGAGTGCACCCGCGAGTCGGCCGGCCACGCCGTGATCCTTCGACTCCTTCCGGATCGAGAAGGAACGTATGGGCCGGCCTCTCGTCGCGGCGATGGCAGCGATGCCGAATGCCACCGGATCGGCTCCCATGGTGAGGCCCCCGATGGCCGTCACGTCAGCGGGGATCACGGCGAGCGCGGCGTCGGCCACCAGGACGATCCCGTCGGGTCGACAGGCCGTCTGCTTCGAGTCGACGAACCACGAGCTCTTGCGCCCCGACTTGAGCGTGAAGTCGCCGGTGCGGACCGAGTGGTCGAGGAGATGGCGGCGGAGGGCGACGAGCGTCGAGTCGGTCATCGGCGCCGATCGTAGTGTTCGGCTCTGACCGTGCGGGCGTGGGGCCCGCTGCCGCTCAGATCACGGTGATCGACGGGAGGACCGAGTTCACGAGCGGAACGGCTCGCGCCCGATTGAGATGCGAGCCCAGGACTACGTACAGGCAGAACGCCCGCCCGGACTCGGTGAAGAACTGCTGGGTCCCGGATTGGCCGGGCAGGTTGTGCTGGAGCATGTTCTCGTCGAAGTCCCCGACGGCGAGTCGTGCCGGTCGAGGCGACCAGAACAGCGCGGTCCCGACGCTCTCGCGGCCATATTCGAACAGGGCGATGAACACGTCGCCGAAACGCATCACCTCGACCGCGCCTCCGCCGAAGTCGCTCGTGTCGGACGGGAGCGAGAACGACGCAGCATGCAACAGCGCGAGCGACGGCGTCGATGCCCGCTCGATGTCGCTCAACCCGGGATCGGGCTCTCGCTGGGTGATCGTGCCGTCCCAACCGTCCGGAAGATCGATCGCAACGCCTGCACCGGCACTGGAGAGTCGCAGCATCGTCGGTCTCCTCAGGCCGCCAGCAGCGCGATCGCAGCAAGGCCGACACCGGCCTGGGTCACGAGCGAGCCGACCCGGACAACCGATCCCCGATCGGCGAGTGAGCGATGGAACGAGCGCAGCCGCTCGGGCGTGCGCACGTTGCCGACGAGCAGGATCGCGGCGCCCCGGGCGAGACCGAAACAGGCACCGATGACACCCCCTGCGGCCGGCGACGTCGTCACCCCGGCGAGCACGATCCACAGCGGCACCGACCATGTCGTGACGACGGTGGCGATCCCGGCGCCGAGCTGGAATCCGTATCCGGCACCGTAGACCGTGCCGCGGTAGCGACCGAGCCATCGTTCGTCGACCTGCCGGCGAGTCGACGGCACCGACACACCGGTGCCATCGAGCGCGGTCGCGAGCAGCACGGCCGCGACCGCGATCACGGCCAGTCGCTCTTCGGCAGGATCGAGCGCCAGCGAGACCAGGCTGCCGATGGATCCGGCTGTGAGCCCGACCAGGGCGCCCCCGACGGCCGAGCCCACGACGTGTGCGCCGGCGGTGACACCGAACCGGTTGTGTCGGCCCCGCTCACCGAGCGGGTGGATGCTGGACAGCATCGACTCACCTCAAGGCGACCAGGTCGAACGGATGGCTGCGAGCAACGCAACCGCCATGCCGAGAACGAGGGCGACCGTCATTCGACCTCGACGTCTTCGATCGGCTCGTCGTGGTGGAGCATCGGGTCGCCCGGCGTGATGCCCGCGTCGAGGAGCTCGATGTCGGCATCTCGGTCGCGGCTTCCCGAGCGGCCGCCCCTCGTTCGCATGCCGTCGAGAACGTCCGTATCGGCGAGCGCCCGGTTCATCAGGTCGCGGACCTGGGCCCAGCCGGCGCTGGCACCCTCCCCGATGACCGCTCCCGACGGGCCATCGACCAGGACGAAGTAGGGCGCCACGGGGACCCCGAAGTCGTCCCAGGCCGAGCTCGACATCACTGTCGGAGCCGACGGGGGTGCCAACGATGCGATCTCGGCCGGTGACTCCTGGTCGGGGTCCTTCGTGACCACGACGAGACGCACGTCGCGCCGGAGGCCGAGGTCGGCCGGGCTCGCGAATGCGTCCCAGAACGTGCGACAGGTGAGACAGCCGCTCGACAAGAATGCGAGGAGAGTGAGGTGCTCGCGCCGCAGCACCCCGACCGCGATCGCGTCGCCGGCGACATCGACACCGACGATGTCGCTCGCCGACGGGGCCCCCTCCCCCGGCGTCGGTACCCCTGCTCGTGTCCGCACCTCGAACTCGGCATCCGCGGTCGAACGACCGTGGGTGATGTCGTGGAGCTGACGCAGGATCTCGGCATGACTGCGCAACAGCGCGGCGACGAGAACGGCCAACAGGGCGACGGCTGCACTCAGGGCGACGACGGCTGCGACCATCACCAGCTCCCCCACACGACCGGCATGTGATCGGGATCGCCGAAGTCGGCGGTGATGTTGGCCGGGCCCCCGTCGGGGCTCGTCCGCAGCAACCAGGTCGATCCCCTGACGACTCCCGGTCCGGTCCGACCATCACCGTTCCAGTCACCGACCACCGGGATGTCGTCGGCATTGCCGAAGGCGAACGTGCTATCGGCGGGGCCGCCCGTGTTCGAGCTCTTGAGATGCCAGAGGCGACCGCGCCTGACACCGATCGTCGTGACACCATCGCCGTTCCAGTCGCCGACCACGGGTGTGTCGCCGACGTCACCGAACGCGAAGGTCATGTCCGCAGGACCACCCGATGCATGGTTGCGCAGGTACCAGGTCTTGCCCCGCACGACTCCCGGTCCGTCACGACCGTTGCCGTTCCAGTCACCGACGACCGGGGTGTCGCCGATCTTGCCGTACTCGAACTCGAGATCGGCGGGACCGCTGGTGTTCGAGTTGCGCAGGAACCAGAAGCGGCCGTCGCGGACGATACCCGGGGTCTTCACGCCGTCGCCGTTCCAGTCCCCGAAGACCGGAACGTCGTTCGGGCTGCCGAAGCCGAGCTCGAAGCTCGCGCCGCCCGTGGCGGTGTTCTGGAGGAGGTGCCACCGATTCGATGTCGGATCCTTCCTCGCGAGCCGTGCGGGTGGAGCACCCTGCAGACAGGGCCGGTTGTGGAACCGGGTGGCGTTGTCGGTGGCCACCGCGGTGGTGCAGCTCGAGTTGATGAGCCACGGCGGCGTGCACGAGACGACCCGGCAGATGATGGGACCGACGCAGGCGACGTTCTGGTTGCACTGCCCGTAGCGAAAGCGCGTGCAACACGACCGGCGGTTGTTGCAGTCGCCGTTCGCGCAACCGCAGCGACAGCTGGCACAGCCGCCCGAGCACACTCCGGACCGACCACAGCCGCAGCCTCTGCAGTCGGCGTTGCAGTCCAGGTAGTAGCGAGGACGCGGCGACCCGCCGACATCGCAGAAACCCGATCCGTCTGCCTTCCACCAGCCCGCGACCACAGAACCCGGCGGGCACCGGTTCGCACCGGTGATGGTGCAGCAGAACTCGGCGTAGGCGTCGCAGCAGAGCGCGCTGCAGTCACACGACGAGCCGTTGCACGAGCAGATCGCGGCGTACGCAGTGCGCGGCTCCAGCAAGAATCGCTTCGGCGCGGCGACCACGGCGCTCGCTACGACTGCCGAGCGGGCCAGGAAGCCGCGTCGCCCGGTGCGACGGTCGAGCGCGTTCACGGCCCGTTCGAGAAGGCGCTCACTCATGAAGCGACGGCCCGCACGGCGGCGCGTGTGCGAGGCAGCACCGAGTAGGCGATGATCAACAGATAGGTCAGCAGGGTGATCGCAGCGAGCGTCGCGATGCCAGTGGCGACGCCGTCGTCGATCACCTCGACGGGAGCCCCGGCCCCACTCGTGGCGACACCGATGGCGACTGCGGCGAGCGAGCCGTTGAGGATGACGTGCATCACATCGGGCGGTGTGTCGTCGCGGCCGAAACAGCCACACGACGTCGCCCCGTCGCCCGCCCGCATGGCAACGGTCACGAACAGGACGAACGCGGCGTAGACGACGCCGACGCCGATGGCCACGACCGCGGACGGCTGCACGAACGCGACTGCGCCGAGGAGGCACTCGCCCGCAGCTGCGATCCGCACGGTCGTCGGCGACGCCGTGACGCCGACGCCGCGGAGCGCGGCGACAGCCGGCAGCGGATCGACCAGCTTCAGGCCGCCAGCGATCGACAACAGGGCCGTAGCCGCCCCGTAGATTCCGATGAGCTCGACCATGTTGGCGTGACCGTAGCTGAACATGCCGACCGTTCCGGTACGAGGCCGGATGGTTCAGGTAGCCGGTGCAGTCTCCCCTTCGTAGGTGACGAGTCCACTCCCGCCGACCAGCGCACCGACCCGCCAGGCATCGACGCCGGCATCGCCGAGGATGGCCAGGGCCCCTGCCTCATCGGCGGGATCGACGGCCGCGATCATGCCGACGCCCATGTTGAAGGTGCGGTCCATCTCGTCGGCGGCGACCGCACCGATCGAACGGAGCTCGGCGAAGATTGGCGGCGGTGTCCACGTCGTCCGGTCGACCACGGCATCGACGTCGGCGGGCAGGACGCGGGAGAGATTGCCGGGAATGCCCCCACCCGTGATGTGGGCGATCGCCCTGACCGGAACGGCGCGGATCACGCTGAGCATGGCGGGCGAGTAGATGATCGATGGACGGAGCAGCTCATCGGCGACACTCGAGGGCGCACCGGCCCAGGCCCGATCGTCGATGCCGAGCCCGGCCACGTCGAACAACAGCCGGCGGGCGAGGGAGTAGCCGTTCGAGCGGAGCCCGGGCGAGCCGAGGGCGATGAGCACATCGCCGGGCCGGGCCGGGTCCGATCCTACGATCCGGTCCCGTTCGACGACGCCGACGGCAAAGCCGACCAGGTCGAACTCGCCCGGCTGCATGACGCCGGGGTGTTCGGCCATTTCCCCGCCGATGAGGGCACAACCCGCCTGCCGGCAGCCGGTGGCGATCCCGTCGACGAGAGATTCCATCTGGGCGGGATCGACCTTGCCGGCCGATATGTAGTCGAGGAAGAAGAGCGGTTCTGCTCCGCCGCAGACGAGGTCGTCGACGCACATCGCCACCAGGTCGATGCCGATCGTGTCGTACCGGCCGGTCATCGTCGCGACGAGGGCCTTGGTTCCCACGCCATCGGTGCCCGACACCAGGACGGGATGGTCGTAGCCGAGGGTCGAGACGTCGAAGAGCCCGCCGAACCCTCCGAGAGCGCCGATGACCTCGGGTCGGGTCGTGGACGTCACGTGGGGCTTGATGCGCTCGACGGCGGCGTCGCCGGCGGCGATGTCGACGCCGGCCGCCGCATAGGTCTCACCCACTGGCTCGGATGCGCCCGGTCGCCGCTACGGGAGGGAGCCCGGCATCGGCTGGCAGCTCTCGGGCCGGATCGCCGTCGATGGCGGCGCTCCGCCGCAGATCGATCGGGATCTCGACCGGGTACTCGCCGGTGAGGCACGCATCGCAGAACCCTGCACCGGTCGCTCCGGTGGCGGCAACGAGACGATCGAGGGTGAGGTATGACAGCGAGTCGACCTCGAGATAGGACTGGATCTCGTCGACGGTGAGGTTCGCGGCGAGCAGCTCGCCGCGAGTTCCCGTGTCCATGCCGTAGAAACACGGCCATCGGTACGGCGGCGACGAGATGCGCATGTGCACCTCGCTGGCGCCGGCTTCGCGCAGCATCTGCACCATCGCCTTCGTGGTCGTGCCGCGCACGATCGAGTCGTCGACGACGACGAGGCGCTGCCCGGCGATGTTGTCGCGCAGCGGGTTGAGCTTCATCCGCACTCCGAGCGCGCGGAGCCGCTGGTTCGGCGCGATGAACGTTCTCCCGATGTACCGGTTCTTCACGAGGCCGTGCCCGAACGGAATGCCACTGCGGCGGGCGAATCCCTCGGCGGCCGGCACACCGGACTCGGGTACTCCCATCACCATGTCGGCCTCGGCCGGGGCATGGGCGGCGAGCTCTTCGCCCATTCGCACCCGGGCGTGATGCACCCCCTGTCCGTAGAGCTGGGTGTCGGGCCTGGCGAAGTAGACGAACTCGAAGAGGCAGAGCTTCGGGTTGACGCGTTCGTCGTCGAAGGGGCGAGACGACCTGACGCCGGCCGCGTCGATGACCACCATCTCGCCCGGATCGAGCTCGCGGACGAACGTCGCACCGACCGTGTCGAGCGCGGGGCTCTCGGACGCGAGCACCCAGCCGTTGTCGAGACGGCCGAGACACAACGGTCGGAAGCCGTTGGGATCGCGCACGCCGATCACATGACCCTCGTCGGCGAAGACCACGGAGAAGGCGCCCTCGAACGACGGCACCACCCGTGCCACCGCCCGCTCGAGGTGTCGTTCGTCGCTCCGGGCCTCGGCCCCCACCCGCGCCAGGTCGACCGCGACCAGCTCGGCCATCACGTCGCTGTCGCTCTCGACGGTTCCCGGCAGGAAACCGGCCTCGTCGGCGAGAGCGACGGTGTTGACGAGGTTGCCGTTGTGGCCGAGCGCGAACTCGACGTTGCCGATGGTCCGGTACACGGGTTGGCTGTTCTTCCAGCTGCTCGAACCGGTCGTGGAATAGCGGGTCTGGCCGATCCCGAGGTGCCCGGCGAGCGCCGCGAGCATCCGGTCGTCGAAGACGGTCGCCACCAGGCCCATGTCCTTCACGATCGTGAGCGTCTCGCCGTCGCTGACCGCCATCCCGGCCGATTCCTGGCCGCGGTGCTGCAGCGCGTAGAGGGCGAGATACAGCAGGTGCGAGACCGCTTGGCCCGGGGCGTAGATGCCGACAACACCGCAGGCCTCGCGCGGGCTGTCGTCGACGACAACGGGTTCGTTGCCGGGCGCCGGTGACGTCACCGTCTCATCATGGCACGGGCGCGTCCGTCCTCCACTGACCCGTCGTCGCACTCAGCCCTGCGTCGTCCCGGCACCGAGCGCATCGGGGAGCCTCGACCGCCATGCCTGCTCGACATCGTCGAGCACGACGTCGACCAGGCCCTTCACCTTGATGGTCGTTCCGGTCGCGAGACCGAGCCGGGCCAACGGAACACCGCTCGCCTCGGCCCGATGCTCGACCGCTGCGAGCCCTTCGGCATCGACCGCCGCCACGACGCGCGAAGGTGCCTCCGAGAAAAGGGCGGCGTGATCGTCGACCCGTGCCACCGAGCAGCCGACGCCCGACGCGATCGACATCTCGGCCAGCGCCGCACCGAGGCCGCCGCCGGAGACATCGTGCACCGCCGAGACGAGCTGGTCTGCCACGAGCCCGCGAACGAGCTCGGCCACCCGGCTGTGCAGCTCCAGGTCGAGCGGCGGAAGCTCGCCCCCGAGATGGCCGCGTGACGCAGCCCACGCCGACCCTCCGAGCTGGCGCGATACCGGTCCGAGGAGCACGATCCGATCACCCTCGTTCCAGTCGAGGCCGGGAGGGACGGCCTCGAGCCGGCCGACCAGGCCGAGGAGACCGACGACCGGCGTCGGGTCGATGTCGGACCCACGAGATTCGTTGTACAGACTGACGTTCCCGCCGACGACGGGGATGCCGAGCGCATGACAGGCCTCGGCCATCCCGTCGATCGACTCCGAGAGCTGCCACATCACCTCGGGGTGCTCCGGGTTGCCGAAGTTCAGGCAGTTGACGAGCGCGATCGGGTATGCGCCGACACACGCGAGGTTCATCATCGACTCGGCGACGAGCATCGACGTACCGGCTCGCGGGTCGAGGGCGCACCAGCGGTGGTTGCCGTCGGTGCTGAGGGCGAGTCCCCGACCCGTGTCGACGCCGTCGACCGGATGCTTCAGCCGCAAGAGGGTCGCGTCGCCGCCCGGCCCGACGACCGTGTTCAGGAACAGCTGATGGTCGTATTGCGACCACACCCACGAGGTGTCGTGCACGAGCTCGACCAGGTCGGCCGCAGGGTCCGGGCACGGGATCGACGCCGGGCTGTCGGCGCGACGGCGGTCGAGATCGGCCGGCGCCACCATGGGACGGTCGTAGAGCGGGGCGGCATCGTGCAGCGACGATGCCGGAACGTCGGCGAGCACCTCGCCGTCGAAGCCGTCGAGGATCCGCAGGCTGGCTCCGTCGGTGACCCTGCCGACGACCGTGGCGAGTATCTCCCACCGGTCGCAGATCTCGAGCACGGCGGCGAGATCGCCGGGTTCGACGATGGCCAGCATGCGCTCCTGCGATTCGCTCGTCATCGTCTCGAACGGTTCGAGGTCGGCCTCGCGCAGCGGGACGGCCGTCACGTCGACGTCCATGCCGACGCCTCCACGCGACGCTGTCTCGCTGGTGGCGCACGTGAGCCCGGCGCCGCCCAGGTCCTGGATCCCGACGACGAGGCCGGCGTCGAGCAACGCCAGGCACGCCTCGATGAGCCGCTTCTCCTCGAAGGGGTCCCCGACCTGCACGCTCGGACGTTTGGCCGAGTCCTCCTCGTCGCTCGAGAATCCCGCCGACGCCAGCACGCTCACGCCGCCGATGCCGTCGCGCCCGGTCCGCGAGCCGAGCAGCACGGCGAGGTTGCCGACGCCCGATGCCTGCCCGAGCACGAGCCGGTCGGTCGGCAACACGCCGAGACACAGCACGTTCACCAACGGATTGTCGGCGTAGGTCTCGTCGAACACGACCTCGCCGCCGACCGTCGGTACGCCGACGGCGTTGCCGTAGCCCGAGATTCCGTCGACCACGCCCTCGGCGATCCAGCGACTGCGGGCATCGTCGAGCGGGCCGAACCGCAACGGGTCCATCAGCGCGATCGGGCGAGCCCCCATTGTGAAGATGTCGCGCAGGATGCCGCCGACTCCTGTCGCCGCACCCTGGGCCGGCTCGATGGCAGACGGATGATTGTGGCTCTCGATCCGGATCGCGGCCGCGATGTCGTCGCCCACATCGAGGACGCCGGCATTCTCCCCTGGCCCGACGAGAACCCGCTCGCCTTCGGTCGGGAGCCGCCCGAGATGAAGCCGTGACGACTTGTACGAGCAGTGCTCGGACCACATCACCGAGTACATCGCCAGCTCGAGATGGTTGGGCTCGCGACCGAGGATCGACTCGATCTCCTCGGCCTCGTCGTCGGTGAGGCCAAGCGCTCTGTGGATCGGCTCGCTCATCGGGCCGACGCTACTGGACTCCCTCGGCGGTCCCGGACATCGTCGGTTCGAGGGATCCATCGACCGAGCACCGACTCCGGTTGATGATTTCTATCGCGCCGAGCAGACTTGGCGCATGAGCACAAAGACACCAGGGAAAAAGCGAGGACCAGGCGCACTGACCGACGAGCACAAAGCTGCGCTCGCCGAAGGTCGCGCCCAGGGACGAGCAGTGAAGAACTACCTCGAGGCATTGGAGGCACACCGGCCAAAACGTGGCCGTCGGCGTACGCCGGATTCGATGAGGAAGCGATTGGCCGTTCTCGATTCGGCGATCCCTGAAGCCGACCCGGTCAAGCGTCTCCAGCTGATCCAGGAACGAATGGACCTGTCCGCCGAGCTCGACGCGGGCGAGTCCACGGTCGACCTGAGCGCACTCGAGGCCGACTTCGTGACGACGGCGAAGGCATACAGCGATCGCAAGGGC
>JAOTZB010000102.1 GCA_029861625.1 Acidimicrobiia bacterium | reverse complement strand
TCACCGCAGTTTCGTTTCGGGGGTGGGGCGACGACCCCGCTTCAGTCGGGGATGGAATCGGTGCTCGGCGGCGTCGCACTCGCTGATGCGGCCGCCGACTCCAGGGTCCGGCGCAGGAGGCGTTCGCTGAATCCTGCCAGCAGTGCCCAGACGTAGATCTTGCTCCCGTCGCTCTCGAGTGCCGACTGCATGCCGGACTCGATGAACAACACGAATGCGACGGCGCTCGCTGCGCCGACCACCGGACGAAGCACATCCACCAGCCTGCTCTGGATCATGGCGGGAAGATTCTCCTCGTGCGGGTTGGCGCGGGTGAGAGCAACGCTCAAGAAGGAGCCCAGCGCACCCAGGAGGACAATTCCGGTCAGAGACCTGACGTTGTCCAGGCTCGTTCCCTCGAGGGCCGGCAGCCAGGTGCGATCAACCACCACGAACATGACTGCGAGGAGCACGGCGAGACCGACCAGCACGTACCGCAGCACACTGGAGTAGAGGTCGATGCGGCGGAAGACGTTCGACGACTGTTCGTCCAGGTGGGCCTGCGCCTCACGCAACTGGGCGACCGTCGGCGGCTCGGCACTTGGCTTCCCGAGAATCTCGAGGGCCGCGTTCTGTCTCCAGCCCGTGAGTTTGGCTGTCGCCTCTGCCCGCACGGAGGCACCGAGGACGCGCCGGCGATCCGCGTCTGCGCCGCTGTAGCTGGTGCGTCGGGCATCGTTGAACGACGCCCATCCCTCGTTGACATTTCGCCGTTCGAGCCGTTCGACGGCGTCGAGAAGCAGGTCGAACACGGCTGCCTTCGTTGCCGGTTCCGATGAGTCGGACTCGACCTCGGCGGAGAGCCGCGAAATCGCGCCACTCAGCCGGGCCAGCGCGGACGGCCGCTGGCCGCCGCCAAGCGTGAACTGGCGCGCCAGCGCGCCCACGGGGTTCGGCGAGATGAAGCGAAGACAGCGGGCACGCAACGCCGCGAAGTCAGGTTCCTTGTTCGGGCCATTCGATGAGTCAGCCACGACTGTCTCCCTGCGTGAGCGTGGCCCGAACATGCAGACCAGAGGCGTAGACGCCTCACTCGATCGTATGCGAGTCGGGCACGCGCCTGCATCGCTCACTACTCTCAGCACGTGTCCGCTCCCGTCTTTTTTCGTGCCGGCGTCGGAATCATCGTGCGGAACGGTGCCGGTCTCGTTCTCGCCCTGGAACGCTCCGATGTCGCCGGCTCCTGGCAGGCCCCGCAAGGAGGTATCGAGGCCGGCGAGAGCCCCGAACAGGCCGCGAGCCGCGAGCTGTTCGAGGAGGCCGGCATTCGCTGGGAAGAGGCATCGCGTGTGTCCCAACATCCCGAGTGGCTCACCTACGAGCTGCCGCCGTCAGCCCGATCGGCGAAGACCGGTCTGGGCCAGACGCAGCGATGGTTCCTCGTCGACTACGACGGGCCGATCGACGAGTCGCTGGTGCGGCAGGGCAAGGAGTTCGTCGACTACCAGTGGATGCCGATGACGACACTCATCGCATCGACCTGGCCGCCCCGCCAGCGCGTCTATCTCCAACTCTTGCAGCACTGGCAGACCCAGCTGGTCGACGGCGTCGACCGATAACGGCGGCTCGCGGGTGAACAGCGTCTCATCGGGCCCGATCGCCGCAACCTCGTCGAACCGGCCGGGATCGTCGAGAATCGCAGAGTACGTGTCTCGCGCCAGGACCCCAAGACCGCCATCACCCCGCCCGCAGATCCGAAGCGCCCCTTTGCCTGTTCCGAGGACCTTCCCGTCTTGGCGTCATTCTCGGACTCGTGATACTTCGAGGAAGAGAGACGATCCCGCACGAAGGAGGTCCCCATGAGTGATCTGGATCTGCATCAGATCGCAGACGAGGCTCTCAGCAACCTTACCTTCGAATTCATCGGCCCCACCAAGCTCCTTTATGAGTTCTACGCGAGTGGCTACGAGGAGAAAGGGCACCATGGAAATCGCCACCGCATCAGTGCCCGGGTGAAGAATACCACTGGCTTCTTGCTGCGAAATGTCGATTTCGCGGCCGAGATAATCCCAGCCAGAGCGGAACAGGTGAAACGTGTGCCGCCGGGGGAGACTCCCCTCATACCAGGGTATTTGACGAAGTTGGACATTGGCGAGAGCCAGGATGTCGATCTTTGCGAGGTACACGTTCTCGCGCCAGTCGCCTTCCTCATCGTCGTGAAAGTGCGGGCACAAATTGTCCTGCCCGACGACCCGAGCGCTGCTGGAATGCACTATGGACTGTTCACGGTCGATGCGCCAAGGCCGCCAAAGCTCTGACGCGCATAGCGACGTGCTGGGTCAAGCGGCCCGCCAGGCTGTTCGATCTACCATCGAATCTTCGCAACGCTGAGTAGTGCCCACCCGAGGGCGTCTCGCGGTTCGAATCGGCTGTCTTGATCGACGTCAACGCGCTGAGCAGGTTCCACCGGCGGCTGCACTCGAGAGGATATGACGAGGCCGGCGGTTCGATGCCCTCCACTGTCGCGTAGAACGAGGTCCCGGGGCCGTGGACCCCGGGACCTCGTTCTGTCTGCCGTGAAGTGGACGTGCCGTGATCAGAATCCCGTGGTGGGATCGAGCTCGATGTCCAGCTCCGAGGTCGGTAGCGCCCCCTCGCAAGCTGGTGGCGATTCCGGATCCTCGCACCAGACCTCCCAGTCCTCGGGAAGGTCGACCATCTCGTCCGAGGGTGAATCGTCGTTCGGTGGGCCAGTCGGAGTCCCGTAATCGACGTTCGTGTTCTCGTCGGGTTGATCGTTGACCGGCGTGTCGTTCGGGGTTTCGTCCACGGGTATGTAGCCGGTCGAGGGCTCCTGCGTCGTGACGTCCTCGCCCGTCGGGGGCTGCTCGGTCTCGTTTCCTTCGGTCGGGAGCTCTTCGTCGGTGTTGTCGTTGGACGGTGCCGGAGCAAGGGTCCCACCCGACTGTTCCGCCGGTGGAGCTTCAGGTGTCGTCGGCGACTCCGGTTCGCTGCGCTGTTCGGGCAGCCCGGGAGAGGTCCCTCGCTGGCCCTGCTGGCCGCCGGGAACGATCTCGTCCGGGTTCTCGTCGAGCTGCTGGGACGAGTCCTCGCCCTGGATCGCTCCGGATCGGGCCGAGAAGCTGTGGCTCACAGATCCACGAATCGGCACGGTCACGGTGCGCTTCCACCTCGGGCTGACCTTCACGAAGCCGGCTGGCGGTTCCCAACCGATCTCGTAGGTTCCGGCGTTCAGGAACAGCGTCCGGCCGGCAGTGCGTGTGGTGTAGCGAACCTCGCGTCCCCGGCGGATGACGTCTTGGCCGTTTACCTTGATGATCTCGGTTGGCGTGACGGTGATCGTGCCGCCCGGAAGCAGGACACCGGTCCCGCTCGTGACGTCGTACTGCGTGAGGTGCACTCGTGGCTCGGGCACGGTGTCCCGAAGGTGGAAGGTCACCGACATGCCGGTTGACCGACCCGCCGCGCTCTGCAAGCGGACGTTCTGGTTGGCGTCGACCTCGTACACAACGCACCGGCGAACCATGCCGGAGCACTCGAAGTTCCGACCGGGATGGTTGCCGTCCGCATCGTCGCGGACGTCGGTGTACCCGTTGGGTACGGTCAGCACGATTCGATAGACCCCGGTCGTCGTCCCCATGTCGACGGTCTCGAGCCCCGACGCGTCGGTCGACCCGCCTCGGCCGCCACTCACCCAGCGGCCGCTGTCACGTCGTTCGACCGTGACCACGGCTCCGGGGACGTCGTCGCCCTCATCGTCGACGACTGCCACGTCGATCTGTTGCACGCGGTCCTCGTTCGGTTGTCCGTGGATCGGGGAGAACCAGACCCCGAGCGTGATGCCGGCAATCGCCAGCACGGTTGTCACTGCAGTCACCATCTTGACTCTCATCGTCCTCACGGCCTTTCGTCGTCATGATTTCGTGGACGTTGGAACGATCACCTCGGGGCGTGAAACCGGCGTGAGAAACCCGAAATTGCGGTGCTGGCGCGCGGTCAGCGCGCCCCAGCACCGCAATTTCGGGGGTATGGGTGCCGGCACAACACTCGATCGGGTTGGGGCACAATGCGGTATGGACGCCACCGAGCCGTTGTGGATACCCGACGACGAGCGAGTTGCCGAGGCCAACCTCACTGCGTTCATCCGTGCCGCGGCCGAGACCCGGCACCTCACGCTCGGTGACTACACCGACCTGCATACGTGGTCGCTCGAGGACCCGGCCGGCTTCTGGCTCGAGGTCTGGGATCAGTTCGGGGTCGTCGGCGACCCGGGCGACCGGATCGTCGAAACCGCCACTCGGATGGCAGATGTCCAGTTCTTCCCCGATGCCCGGCTCAACTTCGCCGAGAACCTGCTCCGCCGCGACGACGACTCGCTCGCCATGATGTTCCGGGGCGAGTCCGGGGTGGAGCGGGACATCACCTGGGCCGGGCTCAACGACCTCGTGTCACGGCTCCAGCAGGCCATGCTCGCCGCGGACGTCGCCCCCGGCGACCGCGTCGCGTCATGGCTGCCCAACATGATCGAGACGTATGCGGTGATGCTCGCCGCGGCCAGCATCGGCGCCGTGTTCTCGTCGAGCTCGCCGGACTTCGGTGTCGATGGCGTGCTCGACCGTTTCGGTCAGATCGAGCCGGTGCTGTTGTTCGCGACCGACGCGTATGCCTACGGCGGCTCGAACCACGACTGCCTCGAGCGGCTCGATGTCATTGTCGAGGGTCTGCCGACAGTTCGAGCCGTCGTGTTGGTGCCGTACCTCGCCGCGTCGGTCGACGTCACGGGCACACCGCGCGCCGTCTCGCTCGACTCGTTCATCAGCCCGTTCGCACCCGTGCCGGTCACCTTCGTGCGGCTGCCGTTCGACCATCCGCTCTACGTGCTCTACTCGTCGGGCACGACGGGTGCCCCCAAGTGCATCGTGCACCGCGCCGGCGGCATTCTCCTCAAGCACCTCGTCGAGCACCGGCTCCACTGCGACGTGCGGCCCGGCGATCGCATGTTCTACTTCACGACCGCCGGCTGGATGATGTGGAACTGGCTGGCGTCGGGCCTGGCCAGCGAGGCCACGCTGGTTCTCTACGACGGCTCGCCGTTCGAGCCCGACAGTCGTCGGCTCTTCGATCTGATCGACGACGTCGGCGTCACGCTGTTCGGCATCTCGGCCAAGTTCATCGACGCCGTGGCGAAGGCCGGTCTCGAGCCAGGGTTGACACACGACCTGGCGACGATTCGCACGATCTGCTCGACGGGGTCGCCTCTGACGCCGGAGGGATTCGAGTTCGTGTACCGGTCGATCGGCGCCGACCTCCATCTCGCGTCGATCTCCGGGGGCACCGATCTGTGCGGGTGCCTCGTCGCGGGCGATCCCACTGCGCCGGTCTGGCCGGGCGAGATCCAGCGACCGGGGCTCGGGATGGCGATCGATGTCGTCGACCGCGAGGGCACGCAGCTCCCGGACGGCGTGGCCGGCGAGCTCGTCTGCGGGGCACCGTTCCCGTCGATGCCGATCGGGTTCTGGGACGACCCCGACGGCACCCGCTACGACGAGGCCTACTTCACGGAGATCCCCGGCTTCTGGCATCAGGGCGACTTCGCCGAACGCACCGAACACGGTGGCCTGATCATCCACGGGCGCTCCGACGCCACGCTCAATCCCGGTGGCGTCCGCATCGGGACCGCCGAGATCTACCGCCAGGTCGAACAGCTCGACGAGGTCGTCGAGTCGCTGGTGATCGGCCAGAACGTCGGGGCCGACACGAGAGTGGTGCTGTTCGTCGTGCTGCGGGCCGGGGTCGAGCTCGACGAGGATCTCGAGAAGCGGATCCGTTCCAAGATCCGCTCGGGCGCCTCACCACGCCACGTTCCCGCAGTGATCGCCGAGGTGGCCGAGATGCCGCGCACCCGCAGCGGCAAGCTCGTCGAGCTGGCGGTGCGCGACGTGGTACACGGCCGCGAGGTGAAGAACCGCAATGCCCTGGCGAATCCCGAGACGCTCGAGGTCTTCGTCGATCACCCCGCCCTGCGCTGACGTTCTGGGGGTGAAGAGCCTGCGACCGCCATGAGACCATCGAGGCGAAGAGCCGCCGACATGGCATCGTAGAAGTCGTCGAGCGATCGGAGCCCCGATGAACCGCAACATCTACATGACCGACGAGCTGCAGGCGATCTACGACCAGACCGTCGCGTTCGTCCGTGCCGAGGTAACCCCGGTCGGCGACGAGTGGGAACAGGCCGGCCGGGTGCCCCGAGAGATCCTCACCGAGATGGGCGAGCTCGGCATGCTCGGATTGCGGGTACCCGAGGACAGGGGAGGCCTCGGCCTCGGTCCGCTCGCGTCGGCGACGTTCAGCGAGGCGTTGGGAGCGTCGACCTTCGCCGGCTTCGACGTGACGGTGCTCGTGCACACTGACATGGCCGCGCCGCATCTCCTCAATGCGGCATCCGAGGACCAACTCGAGCGGTTCCTGCCCGGTGTTCTCGACGCATCGACCATCTGCGCCATCGCCGTGACCGAACCTGACGCCGGGTCCGATGTCGCCGCCATGCGCACTCGAGCTGTCCGCGACGGCGACGGGTGGCGGCTCAACGGCACGAAGATGTTCATCACCAACGGCGTGTACGGCGACCTGGTGATCGTCGCGGCCCGCACCGACCCCGACGAGCGTTACGGCATCTCCATGTTCCTCCTCGAACACGGCACCGAAGGCTTCGATGTCGCGACCAAGCTCGACAAGCACGGGTGGCTTTGCTCGGACACCGCCGAGCTCGTCTTCGACGACGTGTGGGTGCCGGACGAGAACATGCTCGGCGCCGAGCATCGTGGCTTCTACGAGATCATGAAGAACTTCCAGAACGAGCGCATGGTGCTCGTGGGGATGGGCGTCGGCGCGGCCCAGGAGGCGATCGACCTGACCCTCGCCCACACGCAGGGCCGGAGCGCGTTCGGCGCGACCCTGTTCGATCTCGGCGCCATCCGGCAGCGCATGGGCATGAACCAGGCCAAGCTCGACGCCGTCCGCGCATCGCTCTACCACAGCGCATGGCTGATGGAGCAGGGTGTCGACGCCACCAAGGAGATCTCCGGTGTGAAGGCGTGGGGCGCCGAGGTCGTCAACCAGATCGTCTACGACTGCGTGCAGTTCCACGGCGGCACGGGTTACATCCGCAAGACCGCGGTCGAGCGCATCGCCCGCGACGTACGCATCCTGCCCATCGGTGGTGGTGCCACCGAGGTCATGCTCGAAGAGGTTGCGAAACGTTCCCACGTCGGCAGCGGTCGGTGACCGAGGACTGGCCGGTCGCGACACATCTCGTCGACCCTGCTGCGCTCGCGCGCTGGATGGACGAACGAGGGCTCGGCACGGGCCACCCCATCGTCGATGCCGAGCTGCTGGTCGGTGGGACCCAGAACATCCTCCTTCGGTTCGCCCGGAGCGATCGTGGCTATGTGTTGCGCCGTCCGCCCGAGCACAAGCGTGACAACAGCGACGAGACGATGCGCCGTGAGGCCCGAGTACTGGCGGCGATCGCCGCCAGCGACGTGCCCCATCCGCGGTTCATCGCGGGGGAGATCGGCGTCGAGGTGCTGGGGTCGACGTTCTATCTCATGGAGCCGGTCGACGGCTTCGCACCGGGTGCGGGTCTGCCCCAGCTCCATGCCTCAGACCCTGACATTCGCCGTCGCATGGGACTGGCCATGGCTGATGGCATCGCGGCGCTCGGCCGCGTCGATCACGACGCGGTGGGTCTGGCCGACTTCGGCAGACCCGGCTATCTCGAACGACAGGTGCCGCGTTGGCGGGCACATCTCGACTCCTACAGTCGCTTCGACGGATACGGCGAGCCCGACATCCCGGCCGTCGACGAGGTCGGCGAGTGGCTCGAGGAGCGCCGTCCGTCGACATGGACACCGGGGATCCTGCACGGCGACTTCCACTACAACAACGTGCTGTTCGACCGCGACGGGCCGACGCTGTTGGCGATCGTCGATTGGGAGCTGGCCACCATCGGCGATCCGCTGGTCGACCTCGGTCAGCTGATCGCGACCTCACCGAAACCGGGAGACGACGGCGTGGTCGGGTTCGGACCCGCCGACGGCCTGCCCTCGCCGGCCGAGCTGGTCGAGCACTATGCCGTCGGGAGCGATCGTGACGTCTCGAACATCGACTGGTACACGGTGCTCGCCTGCTATCGCCTCGGCATCATCCTCGAGGGGACGAATGCCCGCGCCGCCGCCGGAAGAGCCCCGCGAGAGATCGGCGATCAGCTGCACGCGACGACGGTGGCCCTCTTCGAACAGGCCGCGGAGCTGATCAGCGTCTGACCGCACCGTCGGCGCGGGGCGTCAGCCCTCGAGCGCGGGCATCACCTTGTCGACCACCAGCTGGAGCGACTCCCAGCCGATCGCGGGGTCGATGCCGCCGACGAGCGGATGCATCACGGCGTGACCGACCTCGCGGTAGAGGTCGACGCATTCGTCGGGAGTAACGATCGCCCACTGCCCGCTCGCCTTGAGCCCGTCGATGTCGGTGGCGTCGACCTTCCAGATCGAGCGCTGATCGTCGTGTTGCCAACCCGCGTACACGCCGGCGTCGTACAGACAGTTGGGCCCGATCGTCGCCCACGTGCGCTCTGGATCCTCGGTGACCAGCACCATGCCCGGCCCCGACGGCATCACCGCGAACGCCGAGTCGTGGCCGGCCGCTTCGGCCTCGGCGTAGTACAACTCGATCAGGGCGGGATCGTCGATCGCGGGCTGGAACGGCAGACCGAGCCGGGCCGCGCGGCGGGCCGAGGCCTCGACCGATCCGCCGACCATCAGCATCGGGTGGGGTTCGGTGACCGGCTTCGGGGTGACCCAGACGGTGCGCCCCTCGTGCTCGAAGGGTTCACCCGTCCAGCACCGTCTCATCAACTCGATGGCTGCCTCGGTCGACGCTCCCCGCGTGCTGCGATCCTTCGCGAACATGTCGAACTCGAACTCGCGGTAGCCGATTCCGGCGATCACGACGAGGCGGCCGGGAGAAATCAGGTCGATGGTGGCGATGTCCTCCGCGACCCGGATGGGGTCGTGGTAGGGCAACAACAGGGCCGCGACCGAACACAACAGATTGTCGGTGCGGCTGAGGATCGCGGCTGCCAGTGTGAGAGGAGAGCTGATGAACCCGTCCTCGGTCCCGTGGTGTTCGGAGATCGTGACGCCGAAGAACCCCCTGGTGTCGGCCCACTCGCACATGTCGAGCGCCTCGCGGTACTGCTGGACATGGGTGATGTCGGCGAACGGCGGAACGCGGAGGTCGAATCGAAGCTGGAACACAGTTACTCCTGGGTCGTCGTGGCGCCGGCGCGGGCCCGGTGCGCGTCGAGCTGAGCTGGGATCCAGCCGGCGAGCCGCTCGTGGACGTGCTGTCTGGCCTCGAGTAGCAGATGGTCGGCTCCGGCCAGCACCTCGACTTCGCCCCGACCGGCAATGGCCCGAACCATGTGGCTGTTCTCCGCTCCGAGGATGCGGTCGCTGCCGCCGTGGAGGAACAGCAGCGGCACGTCGAGTCGGCCGGCGTCCTCGCAGCCGGCCGACTGGGTGCTGAGACAGACCACGCCCGCAGTGAGGCCGGCCACCGCCAGTGCCGACTGGATCGCCACGGCACCGCCGAAGGAGTGGCCGACGAACACGAAGCGCTCGGCGCCGGATCGGGCCGCGAGATCGACAGCGGCAACGGTGTCGAGCAGCGACGACTCGAGCCGACTCGGCCGCCGGTAGTCGACGCGCAGCACTCCCATTCCCGCCGCGGCGAGCCCGTCGCCGAGCTCGTGGTAGAGCCCGCCGGCCGGTCCGAGGAATCCACCCATGCCGCCGCCGAGCAGCACGGCCACGTCGGTGGCGTGGCGGGCGCCGTGCCACATCAGGCCGAGCAGACCCTCCATCGTGTAGATCTCGAGGTGGCGAGTCGACGGCGTGAGGTCGACCTCCTCCACGGCCAGGGCGCCGAGCAGATCGAGGGGCGAGCGACTCTCGGCGCCGGATGTCACGCCGACGATGATCGGCGGGTGGGGCCGTCGGCGTCAATCGGAGGACGCATGCCAGTCGGGGGGAGCTACGATGGTGCGGCCCGTGAGGGTTACCTCATGGCCATGCGTCGGTGCCCGAGCGGCCCAAGGGAACGGCCTGCAAAGCCGTACAGTCGCGGGTTCAAATCCCGCCCGGCGCTCCACGAGCTCGGGCCGGCCTCGCGGCCGGCCCGGCCGTGTTCCCCGATCCGGCCCGTTCGGGTCGCTAGTCTCATTGGGATGAGTGACACTTCTCAGGGCCCCGGCTGGTGGCAAGCTTCCGATGGCAAGTGGTACAGCCCCGATCTGTACCCGACGGACTGGGCGCCCCAGGCAACGCCGGCTGACGAGGCCGGCGCCGCCGACGTTGCTGCGGACACCGGTGAGCAGCTCGTCGAGGAGCCTGCCGGTCCCGACGAGGCCGCGCTGGATTCGGTCGAGGAGACGGTGGAGGGTGCAGCCGAAGAGATTGTCGACGAGGTCGAAGCGGCTGCATCTGACGAGGTCGACGACGTGGTCGAGGAGGTCGACGAGATCGTCGCGGAGGCCGGTGACCTCGCGACCGATGCAGGCCCGGTCACCGAGGGAGTCGAGATGGCTGCCGAGATGGGTGACGTCGTCGAGGAAGTCGAGGCGCCCCACCTGACCGAACTTCCCGACCCGGCCCAGGCCCCGCTGGAGGAAGTTGCGCCGCCGGGACTGGCCGAACTTCCCGACCCGGCCCAGGCCCCGCTGGAGGAAGTTGCGCCGCCGGGACTGGCCGATCTTCCGGATCCGGCCCAGTCTCCGCTCGAGGAGGGTGCGCCGCCGGCGGCCGATCTGCCGACTGCTGCCCCTCCGGTTG
>JAOTZB010000359.1 GCA_029861625.1 Acidimicrobiia bacterium | reverse complement strand
GAGTCGCGCCACGAGCGCGTCGATGCTCGTGGGCCGGCTCAGGTCGCAGAGGAGGAACTCGTCGATCGGGAAGTCGGGCTCGTTGATGTCGAGGCCGACGACCGCGGCACCCTCGGCTGCCAGCAGCTGCGTGACCGCGCGACCGATACCCGACGCGCACCCGGATACCAGCACCCTCAGGTGCTGGACCGAACCCGAGATCATGACCGGATCGTCCGTCATCGGAGGCTCAGAGCGACGCCTGGAGGACCGCGAGGCACCCTTCGGGCGTGCCGGGTACGGGGTTGTTCTTCAGGAGGTAGCTCTTCATCGCGTCATCGACGATCCGGCTGTGGTCGGCGTCACGAACGCCGGCCTCGCGGAGACGTGTACCCATGCCGATCCGTTCGTTCAATGCGCGCACGGTTGCGCCGGCCAAGCCGGCGGCGGTCTCGTCGTCGGCCGAATCGACGCCGAAGGTCCGCGCGACCCATGCCGTCTTCTCGAGAACCGCTGACCGGTTGAAGTCGAGCGTGGCGGGCATCAGCGCCGCGCACAGGTATCCATGGTGAAGGTCGTAGACGTAGCCGACTGGCATCGCCACCGCATGCAGGATGCCGAGGCCTGACTGTTCCTTGGCCAACCCGCCCAAGGCCGAGGCAATCGTCAGCGCCGAACGAGCCTCCAGATCCGATCCGTCGAAGACGGCCGTCTCGAGATGGTCGGCGACGAGGCGCATGCCCTTCTCGGCGATGGCATCCGAGAACGGGCTCGCCGCGACGCCGAGGTAGGCCTCGAGTGCGTGCGACAGCGCATCCATGCCTGTGGCCGCGGTCAGCCACGAGGGCATGCCCACCATGAGCTCGGGGTCGAGGATCGTGATCCACGGCGCAGTTCCGGGTCCGAAGACGCCCTTCTTCTCGCCGGTTGCGTGGTCGACCAGGACGGACACCTTGGCCGACTCCGCACCCGAGCCGGCGGTGGTCGGGATGGCGATCTGAGGGACGCCGGCGACGTCGATCGACCGCTCGCCGGTCATGAAGTCGTGCGCTGAGCAGTTGTTCGCGGCGGCGGCGGCGATGATCTTGGCGGTGTCGATCGGGCTTCCGCCGCCGAGGCCGATGACGGCGGTCGCGCCGAACTCGGTCAGGGCTGCTGCGCCGGCATCGACATTCTCGACCGTGGGATTCGACTTGACGTCGGTGAAGCGTTCGACGGTTATGCCGCCCTCGACGAGGAAGTCCTCGACCTCTTCGGCGATGCCGGCGGCGACGATGCCCGGGTCGGTCACCATGAGCACGCGGCCCAACCCACGGGAGCTCAGGCGATCGGTCGCTTCGCGTGCCCGCCCGGCGCCGAACACGAACTCGATGGATGAGAAGTACTGGAACGAGTCGAACACGAGGACCTCCTGATGTTGCGGAGCGAAGTCTTCCACAACGCCTGACTACGATCGACCGGCAACGACGGTCCATCGAGGGGAGAGAACGTGCTGCAGCATGCCGCCGAAGAGGCCATCCGCGGTCTCGAGGAGGCCGGCATCGACTTCGTGTCCGGCCTGCCTGATGGATGGCAACGAAACGTGCACGAGCTGGTCGAGCAGAACGACAGCTTTCAGTACGTGCCGGCATGTAACGAAGGGGCAGCCTTCTCCATGTGCGCCGGGGCGTGGCTCGGCGGCAAGAAGTCCGCGCTCATCATGGAGAACAGTGGTCTGCGTGTCGCTTCGGAGTACATCGCGCGGATCTCCCTGGGCACAGGGGTGCCCGTGACGTTGCTGTGCTCCTACCGGGGCGACGTCGGTGAAACCGAGCACTGGGGTGTTCCGCACGGGATCGTCGCCGAGCCACTGCTGCAAGCCTTGCGCATCAAGTACCTGGTGGTGCGACATGTCGAGGACCTGTGCCCGGCCATCAAGCGGGCCAAGCGGCTCTCGGAGACCCAGCTCCACCCCGCAGCGGTGCTCATCTCCGGTGACTGCGTCTGGGACGACGGAGGCGAGAGCTGATGGCGCTCGACCGGTACGACTGGCTCTCGCGGTTGGCCTCGAGGATTCCCGAGGATTGCCTGGTCATGTCGACCTACATCGGAGCGGTCTCGTTCGAGTGGGCTCACCACACGAACGAACATCCCCGCACCGCGCACCTCGGACAGATGGGCGACGTGATCGGCATGGCCGTGGGCCTCGCCCTGGCGCTGCCGCACCGCAGGGTCGTGTGTCTGGATGGTGACGGCTCGGTGCTCATGGAGCTCGCTCAGCTGGTGGCCATGGGCGAGCAGAGTCCCGACAACCTCGTGGTCTTCGTTGTCGACAACGGCGTGTACGAGTCCATCGGCTGGGGGGAGCATGGTCGCCGAGCCACGGCCACCGCCACGACGGTCGACCTGGCCGCGATCGCGGCCGCCTGCGGTGTGCCGTACACGGTCGACATCTCGACCGAGGACCAGCTCGTTGCCGAGATCGACCTCGCCTTCTCACGCAACCTCTGCAGCTTCGTCAACGTCCGCACCGAGCCCGGACACTCACATGTGCAACCGCGTCGTACCGACGGCATCGAGGACAAGTACCGCTTCGTCCGCTACGTCGAGCGGCTCGAAGGCATCCGGATCACCGGTGTCCCACCCCAGGACATCGGCCTGATGAAGAAGAAGGACGGTTGAGAGGCGCTCGAGACGGGCCGAGAGCGAGTCTCAGCACACGAAGCTCACCAACTTCTTCTCGAGGAACGCTCCGAGGCCGTCGTGGCCGCCTTCGCGGCCGAGGCCGGACTCCTTGAACCCCCCGAACGGTGCGGTCGGAGAGGCCGGCATCGGGTCGTTCACACCGACCATGCCGAACTCCAACTTCTCCGAGGTCCGCATGGCGCGGCCGAGATCTTTCGTGAACAGATACGCAGCGAGCCCGTAGCGGCTGTCGTTGGCTCGCCGGATGACCTCGTCCTCCGCCCCGAACGTCAGCACCGGCGCCACCGGGCCGAACGTCTCGTCGGAAGCGCACAGCATGTCGTCGGTGCAACCCGAGAGAACGGTCGGCTCGAAGAAGTAGCCGGCGGAGAGATGCTCCACACGCCCGCCGCCGATCTCCACGTTCGCTCCCTTGGCCACTGCGTCGGCCACGTGAGCCGACACCTTCTCGAAGCCCCGATCATCGATGAGCGGGCCGATGTCGACGCCATCCTCGGCCCCGACGCCCACTCTCAGGTTCGCCACGGCGTTCGTGAGGCGGGCAGTGAAGTCCTCCGCAACAGCCTCCTGCACGAAGATCCGGTTCGCGCACAGGCACGACTGCCCGTTGACCTGGAACTTCGACGTCAGTACACCGGCGACGGCTGCGTCGAGATCGGCATCGTCGAAGACGATGAAAGGTGCCTGGCCACCCAGCTCCAGCGAGACACGGGCGAGGTTCGTCGCTGACGCCTTCACGAGCAGTTTGCCGACCTCGGTCGAGCCCGTGAACGTGATCTTGCGAACCCTGGGGTCCTCCAGCAGAGGTGCGGCCAGCGGCTCCGGGTCGGCCGACGTGACGAGGTTGCAGACCCCCGCTGGCAGCTCCGCTCGGTCGATGGCTTCGAAGAGAGCGACCGGTGAGAGTGGCGTCTGCTCGGCCGGCTTCACGACCATCGTGCATCCGGCGGCCAACGCAGGTGCAAGCTTGCGGGCGATCATGGCGACGGGGAAGTTCCAGGGCGTGATGGCCACGGCAACGCCGAGGGGCTTCTGTTGCACGATCAG
>JAOTZB010000358.1 GCA_029861625.1 Acidimicrobiia bacterium | reverse complement strand
ATCGTGACCGCCACCGAGCCGTCGTCGTTGAGCGATATCGGCTGTTGGATTCCGGCCGAGTCGACGGCGCCGAATCGACGCGTGACCGAGCCGGTCACCATGTCGATCACCTCGAGCGAGCCGTCGAAGCCGATCCCCACCGCGATGAGGCCATCGGCGCTCACGGCAACACGCACGATCGACCGGCTGGCAAGGACATGATCGTCGATCCGGTCGAACGTCTGCGTGTCCCATACCGCAGTGGTCCCGGTGTCGTCGGCCGGATAGGCGATCACGATCCCAGTTGTAGGGACGTCGACCCACTCGTACGGGTTGCCGTCGGCGAGAACCGTCTGGACCTCGCCGTCGTCGGCGATCAGCGCCGTGTACACGGAGGACGGCACGTCGGAGACGAGCGCGAACACGGTGCCGGCATCGGCGGCGAATCGAGCCGGGAAGAACGGATCCGTCGTCCGGGTCAGCACCGATCGGCCGGTATCCATCACAATCGAGTCGCGGGGTGAGAAGTCGAACGTGTCCCCGCTCCGCACCCACATGCTGATCGTGCCATCGGGGTTGAAGTGCACGAAGTCGTGCTCGACCGACGGGTTCCAGATCGCCTGGGTGACCGCACCGTCGTCGATCGTCCACAGCTCGTTGTCCGCCTGGTTCTCGGCCGGCCCATAGCTGTTGCGTAGCGTCGCCAGCAGGCGGCCGTTGTCATTCGGGTCGAACGTGACCAGGTCGAACGCGCCCTCGGCGACACCGATCTCGACGCCGTCGAACCCTCCGACTGCGTCGAGGAGCGTCCGCAGCGTCTCCGACCCGGGGTCGGCGACCCAGGCCTCGGCGGCGAGCAGGACCGGCGGAATATCGGTTTCGGGGGCCGCTGGCGGCTCGGCAGCCGCCGTGGGTTCCGGCTCGGCGTCGCCGCTCGATACCAACCAGTAGCCGAGGCCGACGAGCGCGACTGCGGCCACGAGTCCGACGACCAACCACGTCGTGCTCGGCGGCGGATCGGGCTCAAGGCGTCCCGACCCGATCCAGCTCGGCCCGTCCACCGGGCCGCGGGCACCGGAGCCGACACCGTCGTCGGGAGGGTCGAGCCAGTCGTCGGGAGCATCGAGCCGCTGCCCGTCTCCAAGCTGTCGATCACGTCTGTCGATCACAGAACCCACTTCCCCCGATAGAGCGTGCCACACGGCAGGAGGCTCGCGGCCGAGGGAGGACTGTGGGCGGCGTGAGCGACCGCGCGACCTTGACACGTCGGTCGAAGGTGCTAGGACTTAGGACGCGGGGCATGAGGCGGAGGTCGCCGATGGGCAAGTTCTGGGCACTGTTCGCAGTAGGAATCCTGGTCGGGTCGATGACGATCGGCGCCACAGCCGGAGCACAGGACGGTGGTGACGTCCCGGTCGGTCAGGCCGATCAGAACGAGGCACCGGCCGGTCCGGGCTCGAACCTGTCCGGCCGCCTGACCGGCAGCAATCTCGAGCACACGTGCGCGGTGCTCGACAGCGGTGCGCTGCGTTGCTGGGGATCGAACGCCGATGGCCAGCTGGGCTACGGCAACACGATCGACGTCGGCGACGGCCTCGGGCCGAACGTGGCGGCGGCCGGCCCGGTCGCGCTCGGTGCGGGTCGCACCACGACCGCCCTCACCGCCGGCGCCGACCACACCTGCGCGCTCCTCGACAACGCCACCGTCCGTTGCTGGGGCTTCAACGACGCCGGTGAGCTCGGCACCAACTCGCTCGCCGACCCGAAGGCGCCCGCGCCACCGGTCGACTTCGGCCTCGAACGTACGGCAGTGCAGATCACAGCGGGCGACGACCACACGTGCGTGATTCTCGACGATGGCTCGCTCCGCTGTTTCGGCGAGAACGCCGATGGCCAGCTGGGCTACGGCAACACGATCGACGTCGGGGACGGCCTCGGGCCCACTGTCGCCGCCGTCGGGCCCGTCGATCTGGGTCCGGGGCGCACGGCACTCGCGGTGTCGGGCGGCGTCGACCACACCTGTGCACTCCTCGACAACGGAACCGTCCGATGCTGGGGACGCAACGACGGCGGCGAGCTCGGCACCGATGACGCCAACGACTACGAGGCGCCCGCTCCGGCGGTCGATTTCGGGCCCGGACGCACCGCGATCGCGATCACCACGGGCGACGAGCACACGTGCGCGCTCCTCGACGATCACTCGGTCCGTTGCTTCGGCGAGAACGACGAAGGCCAGCTCGGCTACGACAACACGACCCAGGTCGGCGACGGCGTCGGACCGGACGTCGCCGACGCCGGACCGGTCGCTCTGGGACCGGGCCGCACCGCAATGGCAATATCAGGCGGAGGCGACCACACCTGCGCGTTGCTCGACAACAGCTGGGTTCGTTGCTGGGGTCGCAACGACGAGGGCCAGCTGGGCTACGGCAACATCACCGATGTCGGTGACGGCATCGGGCCCGATGTCGCTCTCGCCGGGCCCGTACAGTTCGGACCGGGTCGAACTGCCACCGACGTGACGGCAGGCTACCGACACAGCTGCGCGGCGTTCACCGACGGCACCATCACCTGCTGGGGCGACGGTGGCAACGGTCGCCTGGGTTACGGCAACACGACGGGAGTCGGCGACGGCGTCGGACCCAGCGTCGCTGCCGCCGGCGTCGTTGACATCGGCGGCGGGTTCTCTCTGGCACCGGGCGCGCCCTCCGGCCTGGGCGTTCCTCTCCCATCCGGCACCGAGGGCAAGACGCTCACGGTCTCGTGGAGCGAGCCGGCCGAGTCGGTGTTCGACAGCCCCATCGTCTCCTACGAGGTGTCGGCCGGCGGTGCGTCCGCGGTCGTGACCGCCTCGGGGGACCTCGGTGCCGCGGCGGTGAGGACGGTCACGTTGACCGGCGTCAATCGATCCGTCGCACAGACCGTCACCGTCGAGGCCACGACGGTGGCGGGCCGGTCGACGGCTGCATCGGTGGTCGCGCCGGCGTTGCAGTCGCGGATCTTCGTGTCGAACGTGATCGCGAGCGGACCGGCCGAATACGACTTCGTGTTCGCACCGCCCGGCGCAGCCGTCGTGACCGGCGACTGGACCGGCGACGGCAACACGGGCTTCGCGTCCCGCACCGGCAACGTGTTCACCCTCGTCGACGAACGCGGCAACCCGCAGGGGTCGGCCGGCTACGGGAAACCGACCGACGAGATCTTCATCGGTGACTGGAGTGCCAACAACCAGGACACCTTCGCGGTCCGCCGCGGCAACGTGTTCTTCCTCCGCAACACCCCCACCAGCGGAAACGCTGACATCATCCTGGGCTACGGACGGGCCGCCGACGAGGTCTTCGTCGGCGACTGGAACGGCAACGGTCAGGACACCTTTGCCGTCCGCCGCGGCAACGTCTTCTTCGTCCGCAACTCGACCACCACGGGTATTGCCGACATCGTCTTCGGTTTCGGCCAGGCCGCCGACGACGTCCTCGTCGGGGACTGGGATCAGGACGGGGTCGATACGTTCGCCGTTCGGCGGGGCAAGCTGATCTTCATCCGCAACGACTTCCAGACGGGCATCGCCGAGCAGACCATCGCCTACGGCATCGCATCCGATCAGCTCCTCGTCGGCGACTTCGACGCAGACGGCGTCGACACCTTCGCAGTCAGGCGCCTCGAACCCACCACCTGACCTCCTCCACGCACCCCCAAGAACCACCGTTCTGGCCGCAGAACGTCACCCCCAGCGCCACAAGACGCGACCAGAACGCGAGGAATGCGGGCGCG
>JAOTZB010000066.1 GCA_029861625.1 Acidimicrobiia bacterium | reverse complement strand
GGTAGGCGATGGGCTGGCCGTCCGCGGCCACGAAGCCGAGAACGGCGTCGTCGGGGAGCAGCCAGTCGTCCTCGGTCGGCAGCACGTAGAACGGCGCGTCGATCGGTGGGATCGCGTCGAGCAGCCGAACCCGTTGGTCGGCGGTCGCCGTTTCCAGCGTCAGGGGCCCCCGGCCGAACGTGTCGAACACGACATCGCCGAGCTCGACATCGGAGATCTCCGTGTCGACCGCCGGGGTCCCGTCGGTTGACGGGAACACCACGCCGGGACGCTGGACCGGAGCCTCGGATGCAGTCGGCGCGGCGCCGACGACGGAGTTCGTGTCGACAGTCGGATCGTCGAGCGTGCGAGGGGCCTCGGCGATCGGCTGCTCGGCCGACTGGGCGGCTGTGTCCTCGGTGCCGCGCTGTGACGAGCTGCAGGCCGTGGCGAGTGTGGCGACGCCGATCACGGCGGCGAGGAGTCGCATGGACGCAAAACCCGTCTCGGCCATTCGGTGTTCCGACGAGTGACGCGGACGGTCCCGTTCTCGAAAGTGACGACCAGGCGATCTGCGGCACACCGCAGTTTCCGCTGAGAGCTGCTGCCTTCCGGCCCTGACCCGGTTCACGGGCTGCAGTTGCACAGGACCCGGCCGTCACATTCCAGAACGGGACCGCCATCAGGATACCCTGACCGTTCGCTCACCCGGCCCCGGCCGGTGGCGAGGAGGGATGCGAGAGCGGCCGAATCGGCACGCTTGGAAAGCGTGTGTGGCGCAAGTCACCGTGGGTTCGAATCCCACTCCCTCCGCGATCGTCTTCCCGGCTGACCGCGACAGGATCTGAGGTTTCGCGACCTTAGGCTTTCGAGTCATGGCCCTTGCTGACGAAAAGTACATGGCGTTCACGACCTACCGGAAGGACGGAACCCCCAAACCGGGACCGGTCTGGCCGGTCGATGCGGGTGAAGGTCGAGTCGGGTTCATCACTTCCTCGCAATCGTGGAAGGTCAAGCGAATCGCCAACAGCAACCGCGTCGCGGTACAGCCATCGGACTCCCGCGGGCGGACAAAGGATGAGACGTCGCCCCGCTCGGGTACAGCCGAGGTCGTCGAGGGCGCCGACTTCGATGCCATCCACGCCAAGGTCCGCGAGAAGTACGGCTTCCAACTCACGCTCATCAACGCCTTCCATTCGTTGCAGCGGCTCATTGGCCGCGGCGGTCACCCCCAAGACCGGGCGGTGATCGTCACCCTCGACGACGCCTGATCGAGAACGCCTCACGAAGAAGCCGTGGCCCGATGATCCGGTCGGACAGCTGCATGACCTCGTCGAGATCCTCTGAGATCAGGAGGACCTCATCGTTGCCGCTCCGGACCCGGGCATTCTGGCAGAACCAACGCTGTTCCGCCGAGTCACCGTAGCCCGGGTTTGCCGGTGGACCGTCGCCGTCTCAGACGTGGCGGGGCACGTTCCGGGTGAGCGTGAAGATGGCCTTCATGCACTTGTGGCCGATGTCGGCGGTTGGGTCGAACATCAGAGGGCAACCGCCGTCGATCACCTTGATCCCGCGGTCACGTCCATAGGCGGTTGCAGTCGCGGAAACGCTCCCTGCTCCAGGGCCGCGGTGCATCCACACGTGTCCGATGCCGAGCTCGGCACACTCGCGCATGGTGTCATCGGCTGCTTCCGGGCGGGTCCCGATCACGACAGCCTCCACACCGTCGGGGATCGACTTCAAGTCGTGATAGCACGTGTCGCCTTCGACCTCGTCAGCGTTCGGGTTGACCGCAAACACGTCGTACCCGCGCGCCCGCAGCCGCTGATAGACCACGTTGCTACCGTGCCCCTTCGGCGCCTGCGAGACACCGGTGACGGCGATTCGTTCGTTGGCCAGGAACTCTGTGGCAGCTTCGCGGATGGTCGTCACAATCCTCGCCTCCATGTGTCGTTGCTGTCATCGCCCGACGTTCTCCCCCGAGCGTCGCGGTCCACGATCGACCCGCCTAGAGGACATCGTCAGCAATCCGCAGCCGAACCGATGCCCTGATCGGCCTACCCGTCGTCGCCGTTGGCGATGGAGAGCTCGAGTCCCTCGCCGGCGACATCGACGAAAAGGCGCGTGCCGTCGGTGAACCCGATGCCGACCTCACCTTTGCGGTGGCGCTACACCTGCTGCACCGTCTTCCCGGCCAGTCGTTGCGTTGCGATACGCGCTTCCTCGTCAAGGCTCTCGATCATGCGTCGTCAGTCCCGGCGAGTGTTGCCCTTGGCCCGGTACATCGATTCGTCGGCGCGTGCCACCAGATCGCGAAAGGCCTCGCCCGGTTGTGCTGTGGCAAGCCCGATGCTCACCTTCAGGGGGAGCGGTACCGGTGCGGACGCGTTCGCGCGGGCGAAGGCTTCCTGGAGGTGCTCCATCACGAGACGCGCTGCGGGCTCGTCGGAGCCGAACAACACCACGGAGAACTCGTCGCCTCCCACCCTCGCGACAAGGTCCGAGGCCCGCACACCACCGCTAACCACCTGTGCGACCAGTCCGAGCAGATCGTCGCCCGCACCGTGCCCTTGGGTGTCGTTCACGACCTTCAGACCGTCAACGTCGGCATACAGCACGCTGAGCGGCTCATGCCGCCGCTGAGCGAGCGCCAGGAGTCGCGTCCCAGCTTCCACGAACGCCCGCCGGTTCGCCAGGCCGGTGAGATCGTCGATGAGCGCAAGCTGTGTGTACTCCAGCTCCCGCTCGACAAGACCGGCGAGATCACGCAGCGCCCGCTCCTCGCTGGAGCTGAGTGTGCGCGGCTCGTGGTCAATGACACACAACGTGCCGAGTCGGTGCCCGCTCGGAGCAGCGATGGGTGCACCGGCATAGAAACGGATGGCAGGTGGCCCTACGACGAGGGGGTTGTCCCGGAACCGATGATCGGTGCGAGCATCGGAGACAACGAGAACAGCATCCTCGGCGATTGCGTGCGCGCAGAACGCATCACGGCGAAGGGTCTGGGTGGTCTCGAGACCGAAGCGCGAACTGAACCACTGCCGGTCTGCGTCCACGAGTGACACCAAGGCAATGGGAACACCGACAACGTGCGCGGCAAGCCGCGTCAGCCGATCGAAGTGCTCGTTCGGGCCTCGATCGAGCAGATCGAGCCGGTACAGGGCGCTCAACCGGGCAGGTTCGTCGGCTGGGATCGGCGCCTCCATCCCCTCCACATCGGCACGAAACAGCGGAAATCAAGCGTCGGGCCACTCCGGGCCGTGGCGTCTGCGGAACCAGTCGCTGCGGCGGCGGAGCGTGTCGTCGTCCTCGCCGATGGGCTCGATGTCGGGCGGACCGAGCATCGACGGTTCGGACTCGTCGGTGTCGGTCTCGGTCTCGGGCGGGAACGGGCGGAGCCAGTAGCGGATCCATTCCCCCGACTCGGCGACGTCGAGCGCCATCGTGCCTCCGACCGACGGCTGATCGGTCGAGGCGATCCAGGTCGGCATGTGCTCGGCTTCCTGGTCGAGGATGGGCCAGAGCGCCCGACGACTCTCATCGTCGAGACCCGCCGAGACCAACACGATGACTGCCGCGTCGGATACCCCTACGACAGTGCATCCCTGCTGAGCCGACCAGCCCGCCGGAGCGACCAGGACACACGCGCGAGCGGCGTCGCGGGTGGCCAGCGACAGATCGACGACGGGCTCGAGGACGGTACTGATCGTCGGCCCGGCATCGGGGATCGCGGCTGCCTCGACGACCTCCCAGCGGTCGCCGTCGCGCTCGAACGGATTCATCGCAGGGCTCAGTGTCGCACACACGGGCCGGCTCCCTCCAGGTCGGCGTCCGTCGCCGCTTCGGTACTTTCGTGTTGTCGTTCGTCGGTCGAATTCGAGGCGTGAGCCACCCGTTGACAGTCATGCATTTGTCGAGTAATCCTGAGTTAACGTCCTTCTCCAGCGCACGAACGCGGGGAGTGTGGCGGGCGGCATGTTCAACCGGTCAACGCAGGTCGAAGGGCTCTGTGGAACTGCGGAACGACCACGGAGGTCATGATCGTGTCTGACACTTCCTCGGGCGATGAACCACGGCCTGATGGAGAACAACAGGCCGAAGAGGCGGCCGTCGAATCGGCCGCCTCGATCGACGAATCCGGAGAGCTGAACCTCGCCGATGTCCCCGAAGCGCGCATCGAGGCCGACCTCGATGCCCGCGAGGCGGCGATCGGCCCCCGCAAGGCAATGGGTCCGCCGCTGGACGACGACGAAGACGACGACCAGCCGGGCGCGGTAACCCTCGACGAACCCGACGGTGCCGAGCTGACGCCGATGGGGCAACAAGAAGGCCCGGGCCAGTAGCGCACGCGCGATCGGCGAGACGGTGGTGATTCAGCTCTCCGATTCCGAGCCCATTCATCGATGGCACAGCCTCGCGCCATCTCACCATTGAGGAGGTCGACGTGAATCCCGACGACTTCGTACTCTTCCAGAACATCGCTCTCGCCGACGCGGCGACCGGGGTGCAGACCTCCACCGTCGGCGAGCCGTCCGTTGCCAACAACGGCAGACAGATATTCCTGTCGGGCAACTGGTATTGCACCAGGTCGATAGACAACGGCAACTCGTGGCAGTACGTCAATCCATTCAACACATTGCCGACCACGGCCGGAGGTTTCTGTTGCGACCAGGTCGTTCTCTACGATCCGAGCCGCGACCTCTTCTTCTGGTTGCTGCAGTACATCCAGGCCCCCGGCGGATCCAACGTGTTACGGGTCGCGGTCAAGCGGGGCCCGACGCTCCAGAACAACGCGAGCTGGTACTGGTGGGACTTCGCGCCGGCGAACGTCAACGCCCAGTGGAACCTGAACTGGTTCGATTACCCCGACCTGGCCCTGACGAACGACCACCTCTGGCTCTCGTCCAACGTGTTCAACACAGCCGGACAGTGGCAGGGCGCGTCGGTCCTGCGGCTGCCGCTCGATGCCCTGGCTGCGGGCACGGGCTTCTCGTACAACTTCTTCAACACGACGAACAACGGCTCGCTCCGGTTCACGCAGGGGGCGACCGACACCATGTACTTCGCCAGCCACAACAACCGGAGCCAGGTGCGGCTGTTCCGCTGGGCCGACAGCTCCGGGACGATCTTCTGGAACGACATCGGCGTCAACACGTGGTCGGGCGGCGTCTACAGCGCCCCCGGACCCGACGGCCGCGACTGGTTGGGCCGCGCCGACCCGCGGATCACTGGCGCCTGGGTCGGCGACGGCGTCGTCGGCCTCATGTGGACGGCGAACGCTCGGGGCTCGCGGCCGTTCCCCCACATCCGCGTGGCCCGCATCGACGAGCGAACGCTGGGTGTCATCGACCAGCCCGACCTGTGGAGCAGCACCGGCGCCTGGGCCTACCCGGCCGCAGCCGCGAACTGTCGGGGACACGTCGGCATCAGCTGCTTCTTCGGCGGGGGCACGTGGGGATCGCCCGCCCACATCGTCGGCCTGTGGGACGACATGGCGCCGGGATGGTCGATCCGAGTCGCCCGCTACAGCACCAACGGTCCGGCCGGCAACGCGTGGGGCGACTACCTGAGCGTTCGACCGCATTCTCCCGACGCCCTGACGTGGATCGCGTCCGGCTACACCATCCGCGGTGGCACCGATCGACGCGACATCCTGCCGGGGTACGTCCACTTCGGCCGGCGGCGCGACCAGGGAGCCGTCGATCGGTGGGAGAACTGTTGACCCGTGCCACCGTCACGTTCGCAGTCCTCGCCCCGATTCTCCTGGCCCTCTCCGGCTGTGGCTCGAGCGCATCCGATCCGCCCGGCGCGGGGGGAGTGACACCACTCACGATGGTGACCGTCACTGTCGTCGCCGGACCCCTCGGCCCGCCGACGATCGATCGATCCGACGACACCGACGTGGCCCCGGTGGAGGCGGCCGAGGTCGAGGTCATCGACTCGAGCGGCGCCCGGATCGACACGGCGACATCGGACGCCGACGGCCGGTTCACGCTCGAGCTGGCACCGGGCCGCTACGAGCTCCGGCCGGCGCCGGTCGAGGGGTACCTCGGCACTCCCGAGCCGCTCGAGATCATCGTCGTCGCCGGTTCACCCGACCGGCTCACCCTGATGTACGACACCGGCATTCGCTGAGAACAACCTGGAGACCGAATGGACGTACTGCTGGTCGCGCTGACGCTGACCGCCGTCGCCGTCTCCTTCGCGGTGTCGGCGTCGGCCGGGCTCGGTGGCTCGCTCATCCTCGTGCCGACCCTCGCCCTCATGTTGGGCACCAAGGAGGGGGTGGCGCTGGCCGCGCTCCTCCTGGCCGGCAACAACGTCGTCAAGGTCATCGCGTACCGCCGCTCGCTTCCCGTCCGGGCATCGGCACTCATCGTCGGCTGCGTCGCACTCGGCGCGCTGATCGGCGCTCGCCTGCTCGTCGCCGCCCCCGAACGACTCGTCGCACTGGCGGTGGTGATGGCGTTCGCCGTGAGCTTGATCATCGAGACCTGGGCATCGGATCCGATCCGGCTGGCCGGGGGGCCCACGCTGGCGTTCGCCTCGGGCGCGACCTCGGGATTCTCCGGCACGTCGGGCCCCCTCAAGGGGGTCGCGGTCCGGAGCCTGAACTTCGATCGTGAACACACGGTCGGCGCGGCGTCGCTCGCGTCGCTCGCCGGCGACTCCACCAAGGCGGCCGTCTTCGCCGACGCGCAGCTCCTCGACAGCACGTCCGTCATGTTCGCCATCGCGGCCATTCCCCTGATGGTCGTGGCGACGTTCACCGGTCGGCATCTCAATCGATCGATCGGTGAAGCCGGCTACGCCGCGCTGTTCTGGACGGTGATGAGCGGGTACACGGTTCGAATTCTCGTCCGACTATGAGACAGGGAGATCACGGTGGTAGATGACAAGTGGGTTGCGTCCCTTCGATCCGGCCGACGGAGGAAGGAAGGCGAGGGCCGCACTCCGGAGGACGTCAACACGCACAAGATCCGGGCCCGCTGGTTCCAGGCCCGCGAGTCGTGGCCGGTGCGCGAGGCGCCGACGCTTCGCTTGTTGCGGGAGCGGGCGCGGATGGTCACCGACGTCCGCGACGTTCCCGGAAACGAGCAGTGGCAGCTGGCCGGCCCCACGAACATCGGCGGCCGCATGACGTCGATCGTGCACCACGCGGCCGACCCCGATCGGATCCTCGCCGGGGCGGCAGGCGGCGGGGTCTGGGGCAGCGACGATGCCGGTCTCACATGGCGGCCGCTGTTCGACGACCAGCCGACGCTGAACATCGGCGCGCTCGCCGCAGACCCGCAGGCGCCCGACACGGTCTACTGCGGGACCGGGGAGGCCAACCAGTCGGCGGACTCGCACTCGGGGATCGGCGTGTTCCGGTCGGACAACTTCGGGGAGAGCTGGCAGCTCCTCGCCGCATCGGAGACGAGCGGCATCCCGAGCCGGATCGGTGCGATCGCCGTCGATCCATTCGATGGCAACCACCTGTGCCTCGGCGGCCTGGCCGGCGACCTCGGCAACGCCGGCCTGTACCGATCGCACGATCGCGGGCTCACGTGGGCGCGGCTGAACTTCGCCACCTCCGAGCCCTACTTCTGCCACGCGGTGCTGTTCCACCCGACCCGGAACGGCACGATCTACGCCAGCATCGACGTTCGCGGCGCGCGCAACGGCATCTGGCGCACCACCAACGGCGGTACGACGTGGACGCACTTGCGCGACGGTCTGCCGAGCGACCCCAGCCAAGTGAGGCGCACCAGCATCGCCATCGCGCAGTCGGACCCCGATCGGCTCTACGCCATCTCGAGCGACCGATTCGGCGGCGTGCTCGGCGTGTACCGCTCCGACGACCGTGGCACCAGATGGAAGAGCATCGAGGGCGGCCACTTCGGCGACGAACGCCAGATGTTCTACAACAACACGATTGTGGTCGATCCCCACGACGCCGACCGGGCGCTGTGCGGCGGTGTCGACCTGCACCTCACCACCGACGCCGGCAGGACATGGCAGCAGGTCACGCGCTGGAACGCGACCCGCGGCCACAACGACTACGCCCACGCCGACCAGCACGCGCTCGCCATGCCGGCCGCGGCGCCGGGCCGGGTCTACGCGATGAACGACGGCGGCATGGACCTCAGCGAGGACTCGGGGGCGACGTGGACGAACCGCAGCGACGGGTTGGCCGTGACGATGTACTACGACCTCGACGTCGCCGCGTCCGACCGCAACCTGTACGGCGGGGGTGCACAGGACAACGGCACCCTGATCACCACCGAAGGCGCTGCCGACGAACACTTCGAGATCCTCGGCGGCGACGGCGGGTGGATGGTGGTCGATGCCGACGATCCCGTGCACCTCTATGCCTCCTCGCAGCGGATGAGGATCTTCCGCCACCGCCGATCCGACGGTTGGACCGACATCTCTCCGCTCCCGCGTCAGGACCCGGAACGGCAGGCAACGTGGATGGTGTACATCGCCATGGACCCGGACAACGGCCGCGTCGCGTTCACCGGCACGCGACGCGTCTGGCGCACGACCAACGACGGCAACAAGTGGCAGCCCATGTCCACGGTGCTCGACGGGAGCGACATCACCGCCATCGAGGTGTGCCGAGCCGACACCGACCGGATCTACGTCGGCACCGAGAACGGAGGCGTCTTCCGGACCACCGACCGGGGCAAGTCGTGGAGCGGCAACCTCGGCGACACGACCCTTCCCGGCCGCACCGTCACCCGCCTCCGGACACCCGCCGACGACGCCGACGCGGTGTTCTGCACGGTCGCGAACACCGGAAACGCCCACGTGTTCCGCTCCCGCGACGGCGCACTCAGCTGGGTCGACGTCGACGCCGGGGCCCTTCCCGACGTACCTCACCACTCCGTTGTGATCCCGGCGGCACATCCGCGCCACGTCTATGTCTGCAACGACGCCGGCGTCTACGTGTCGACCGACAACGGTGGACGGTGGCGCAACCTGACCCGGAACCTGCCCCCGGTCATGGTCGTCGACCTCGTCCATCACGATGCCGACCAGACACTCTTCGCGGCCACCTACGGCCGGAGCATCTGGACGCTCGACGTGCCGGCCGCGCTCCGGTAGGAACGGGCCGGTCCGACGCCCGAGCCCCGGCCGTCACGCCGAGTCTTCTTGCCAGTGACGGCACCGAGCGCCTAGGAATCGAGATGCCCACCGAGGCTTTCCCCGAGCCGATCCCGCCGAAGGAGCCCATGCATGGCCGTCGACAGCTTCGCCTTCCTGCCCCGGTCCTTCGTCCCGCTCTACGACGCGGCACCGCACTGGGACCATGATCCGGTGTGGGCCGAGCTGGCGACACCGATCGAGGAGGCAACCGTCGGTCTGTTGACCAGCGCCGGGATCTTCACGCCCGCCAGCCAGAGGCCGTTCGATGTCGAGCGTGAGAAACGGGAGCCGACATGGGGGGACCCGACGCTTCGAGTCATCCCCCACGACATCGACCAGGAAGACATCGACGCCACCCACCTCCACATCAACACCGGCGACATCCTGGTTGACATCAACGTCGCGCTCCCCATCGACCGGCTCGACGAGCTCGTGACCGATGGCGTGGTCGGCCGGCCTGCGACCGAGCACTACTCGGTGATGGGATACCAACAAGACGGTGCCGATGTGTGGCGTACGGATACCGGTCCCGAGATCGCGGCACGGTGCCGGGCCGCCGATATCGACGCGCTGATCCTCGCCCCGGCTTGACCCGACTGCTGTCGGAACGTGCCCGTGTTGGCGCGTGTCATCGAAGCTGCCGGCATCCCGACCGTCACCGTCACGATGATGCCCGAGCTCGCCGCGCGGTATCGCTCGTCGCGGATCGTCGGTGTCGAGTTCCCGTACGGGCACTCGTTCGGCATCCCCGGCGCCGCCGACATGCAACGCCGGGTGCTGACCGCCGCCATCGAGCTGTTGACCACCGCCACCGAGGCCGAGACCCGGCACGATCTCGACGAGGACTGGCCGATCGACCGCAAGGTCGCCTACAAGGCCTGGCATCCTCCCGAGCCGAGCCCGATCGTCGCCCACAGCATCGAGGAGCTCCGGACGGCCCGGCGGGACGCGGCGCAGGCCGACGGCTGACCGGGGTGCGTAGAATCCGGAACGGGGCTCTGCCGAGCGGGCGCGACGCGTCCACCCGGTTCGGTGCGAGACTCTGGCGATGATCGACGCCGCGCAGCTCGCCGACCTCACGGCTGCCACCGAACGTATGCTCGCCACCGCGGCCGACATCGACGACGCCGGGTTCGTCGAGCCGTCGTTGCTCCCGGGGTGGACACGGGGTCACGTCGCCGCGCACGTTGCCGGCAACGCGGAGGGTGTGCGAAATCTGATGCTCGCGGCCCGCACTGCAAAGCCCATCCCGATGTACGCCTCACAGGCATTGCGCAACGCCAACATCGAGGTCGGCGCCGGTCGCAGCGCAGTCGTCCAGCTCGACGATCTCCGAGGGTCGGCCGAGCGGCTCCGCATCGAGATCGAATGGTTTCCCGATGGCGCGTGGGACAACAAGTTCCGCTTCAACGTCGAGGACCCCGAGTCACCCCGTGCCCCCGCCCGGGCCCTCGTCGCGGCCCGCAACTTCGAGGTCGAGATGCATCACATCGACCTCGACGCCGGTTACGGGTTCGCCGATTCGCCCCCCGAGCTGATCAGCGCCTTCCTGAGCCGGGTGACCGCAGCGCTCGGCGCCACCGAGCTGTCGGTCGTGGCGAACGACCCCGACCTCGGTCGGAGCTGGACGATCGGCGCCGGGGCGACGATCGTGTCGGGCACCAGCGCCCAGCTCCTCGCCTGGCTGAGCGGTCGCTCCGACGGCGATGGCGTGACGGCAATCGGCGGCACGCTCCCCGACGTGCCGTCGCTCTGAACCGACGAGCCGATCCCGCTCAGCAGAGCGCGGCCTTGGCGCCGGCGAGATCGTCGGCCGCGAGCACCAGCCGTGTCCCGGTGGCGAGGTAGACGAGCGTGATGTTGATGCCGGCCTCGCCGAGCATCTCGGTGATCTCGCCGAGGACACCGGGACGGTCCTCGACATCGATGACGAGCACCTCGGCCTCGGACTCGACCGCGATGCCCTCCGACTGCAGCGCGCCGAACGCGATCGTCGCGTCGTCGACGAGCACATGGATCTCACACTCGCCTCCGCCCACCGTCATCGCGCAGATCCCGTCGATGTTCGCCCCGCCCGCGCCCAACGTGTGACCCAGCCGCGCGAGCTCACCCGGCTCGTCGCGTACTCGTACGGTCAGATCGGACGCCATGGGCTCTTCTCCTCACATTCGGCTCACCTCTGGTCTAGCGCGGTGAGTCGACATGGGGAAGGTCGGGCACGGCATCCGTGTCGCTCAGCGCGCCGACAACCGCTGCTCGTAGTGGGCTCGTGCCCGTTCAGCGATCGGGAGCGCCAGCGCCGCCTCGAGGCGCGCGGGCGTGGCGGTGCGGTCTGTGTACAGCTCGACGAGGTCGGCCATCGACAGCGACGGCCCCGTGGTGGGTGTGAGCGTGACGCGCTCGCCGGTCTCGACAGTGCCCGGCTCGATGACCCTGAGGTAGACGCCTGGACGTCGGGCGAGGGTGAATCGGATCGGAAACTTCGCATCGCCCATGCGGGCACCGAGCTTCGCGCACGGTATGCGAGGCGCCGTGGCCGCCAACCCCACCCCTCCGGCGAGCTCGAATCGATCGCCGACACAGATGTCAGCCGACTCGAAGCCTTCGATGGTGAGGTTCTCGCCGAAGGTTCCCGGGACGAGTCGGTCACCGCCGAGCTCGGCGTTCCACCAGTCGTAGTCATCGGTCGAGTAGGCGTACACGGCCTGGTCGACCCCGCCGTGGTGTTCGACCGCAGCGACCTCGTCGCCATCGAGGCCGAGTGTGCCGACCGCGACCGGTGCCGAGACCGGCAGCTTGACGATCGCCGTCGTGAGCTCGCGCCCGTTCAACACGACCGGTTCGGGCTTGGCGACGTTGACCGAGACGAGACGCATCCGCAGACAATAAGAAGCCGCGGGTGGGCGAGCAAAGCGAGCCTGACTCGCCGGCTCCGGGGCCCGAGCGGCCCGTCGCAGCAGGCGACAAGAGCGGGCACTGAAGACGGCGTCGACCCATCCGCCGAAGTCCTAGGACTTCGGCCGCACCGGGCGTGGGTAGATTGCGGCGATGACCGGCCCCGATCTCGAGGAGCTCATGGGACTCGCGCTCGCGGAGGCGAGCCGCGCCACCGACCACGGCGATGTCCCGGTGGGTGCGGTCGTAGTTCGCGACGGCGAGCTGTTGGCATCGCGCCACAACGAGCGCGAGCTGACAGGCGACCCGACCGCGCACGCCGAGCTGCTCGCACTCCGCGACGCCTCGGAACGAGTGGGAAGCTGGCGACTCGACGGTTGCACCCTGGTCGTGACCCTCGAACCCTGCCCGATGTGCGCCGGCGCGGCGTGGAACAGCCGGATCGACCATGTCGTGTTCGGCGCCGACGACCTCAAGGCGGGTGCATGCGGCTCGCTGTACAACATCGGGGCCGACCCCCGGCTCAACCACGAGTTCCGCGTGACACCGCGGGTGCGGGCCGAGGAGGCGGCGGCACAGCTCACCGACTTCTTCTCGGCGCGCCGCGGCTGAGTCATTTCCGGGCCACGCGACTACCCTCGACGGCGGAAGGTTGCCAGAGCGGACGAATGGGGCGGCCTCGAAAGCCGTTGATGCACTTCGTGTATCCGGGGGTTCGAATCCCCCACCTTCCGCGCTCTCACCGCTCCGTCGCCGATCCGACGAGGGCCGGTCGGTTTCAGCCGATGCTGCGCAGGTCGACCACGAACACGAGTGTCTCGTTCGGTCCGATCACGCCACCGGCACCTGCTGCCCCGTAGCCCATGGCCGGGGGAATGGTGAGCTGGCGGCGGCCGCCGACCCGCATGCCGGCGACGCCCTGGTCCCACCCGGCGATGACCTGCCCGGCGCCGAGGTCGAACGAGAACGGCTGGCCGCGGTTCCACGACGCGTCGAACTCGTTGCCTGTCGACCAGCTGACACCGCAGTAGTCGACGGTGACCTGCATGCCCTGGGCGGCCTCGGCGCCGTCGCCGGCCACGAGGTCGTCGACGATCAGCTCGCCGGGAGGTGCGGTGTCGGGGATGGTGATGATTGGTCTCGAGTCGGTGCTCATGGCGTCGACGCTAGCGGGGCGCGCGAAACCAGCCGCACGATCGACGTGCGCCGGCTGCGATCTCGATCAGGGACGAGCGTCGTCGAAATTGTCGTTGAATGAGCCGAAGCCGAATCCGGTCGCGGTGCCGATGGCACCGACGACGCCGATGATGAGCGCCGCGATGAGCGCGATCAGCATCGCGTACTCGATCGCCGTCGCACCGCGTTCTCCCACCAGCTGCTGGATTCTTGCGACCACCCGCCGCGATAGTTCAATCATCACCCTTGGGGCATCGACTGCGCCCCCGTCGTTCTTGAGCGAGGTGGCGTCGGCATGGGTCATCTGACCCACCCGATCGGGGTAGGGCGCGGCCTACGCTGCGACCCACCGCCGGACAGGAGATGCGCACAGCATGATGTCGCACCACGGGGCGATCGGCTCCGATCCCCAGGCCATCAAGGGCCAGCAGGTCACGCGCGGCACCGTCCGGCGAGTTCTGGGGTTTGCCCGGCCCTATCGAAGGCTGCTCGTCGGGTTCCTGCTCACGATATTCCTCGGCGCCCTCTTGAACCTGGTGCCGCCGCTGCTCTTCGGGGAGATCATCGACTCGGCGATCGCCAACCAGAACCGGGGCGAGCTCGATCTGTTGGCCGGACTCATCGTGGCGGCCGCGTTCGGGCAGGCCGCGCTCGCCTTCGCGGAACGCTGGTTCTCCGCCAAGATCGGCGAAGGCCTGATCTTCGATCTCCGCGTGTCGCTCTACGACCACGT
>JAOTZB010000065.1 GCA_029861625.1 Acidimicrobiia bacterium | reverse complement strand
GAGCCCACCCAAGTCCCTCACCGGCAAACCCATTCCTCCCCCTCCCGGTCTCGGCGGTCGAGGCCCGACCGCGGCCCCCTCCGGCCGACCCGTCGGAGGTCCTCGCCGCGGTCCGAGTGGTCCCAACGGCGGTCCGGGTGGCCCGAGCGGAGCTCCGTCGCGGACAGCCGCTCCCGGTGGAGGCGGTGGACCCCGTCCCGGTGGTGGACCCCGTCCGGGTGGTGGACCTCCCGGACGCGGCGGCCCGCAACGGCCCCAGCGGCGACGCAAAGGTCGTCGTCGTCGCCGCAACCTCGACGAGCTCCAGCCGGTCGAGGTCGCGACCTACACGCCAGAGGACGCACCGGTGCCCGACGGTGTCCTCGTCATCGAACGCGCCTCGACGTCCCAGGAGCTCGGGCCGAAGGTGAACCGCACCGCCGCCGACGTCGTCCGGTTCTTGATGCAGCAGGGCGAGATGGTCACCGCGACCCAGTCACTGTCCGACGACATGATCGAGCTGTTCGCAGCCGACATCGGCGCCGAGATCCGGCTGGTCGACCCGGGTGAGGAGCAGGAGGTCGAGCTGAAGAAGATGCTCGATCTGGCGGTCGAGGAAGACGATGTCGACGAGGACTGGCCGGAACGCCCGCCGGTGATCACCGTCATGGGCCACGTCGACCACGGCAAGACCAAGCTGCTCGACCAGATCCGGAACGCGAACGTCGTCGACGGCGAAGCCGGTGGCATCACCCAGCACATTGGTGCCTACCAGGTGACTCGCAACGATCATTCACTCGCATTCATCGACACCCCGGGACACGAGGCCTTCACGGCCATGCGGGCCCGTGGCGCGCAAGCGACCGACATCGTCGTGTTGGTCGTCGCCGCCGACGACGGCGTCATGCCCCAGACCGAAGAGGCGATCAGCCACGCTCGTGCGGCCGAGGTGCCCATTGTCGTGGCACTCAACAAGATCGACCGCGAGAACGCCGACCCGAATCGGGTCATGCAACAGCTCGCCGAGCGCGACCTCGTCCCCGAATCGTGGGGTGGCGACACCATCGTCGTCGAGATCTCGGCCCTCCAGAACATCGGCATCGACGATCTGCTCGAGCAGCTCATCGTGGTCTCCGAGCTCGAAGATCTCCGCGCCCCGCTCGACGGCCGGGCGCAAGGAGTCGTTCTCGAGTCGCATCTCGACATCGGGCGCGGCCCGGTGGCGAACCTGCTCGTGCAGCGGGGGACACTGAAGGTAGGCGACCCGGTGGTCGCCGGGGCGGCATGGGGTCGAGCCCGGGCGCTGATCGACGATCATGGTGAGGCGATCAAAGAGGCCGGACCCTCGACTCCAGTGCAGGTGCTCGGGCTGTCCGACGTGGCCCAGGCCGGCGACGAGTTCGTCATCGCCCCGAGCGACAAGGTGGCGGGACGGGTCGCCGAGACCCGCGAACACTGGCAGCGGCAGTCGAGCCTCGGTCGCGATGCCGCCGCGGCCGTCGGCGGCGGCGCTCGCCTGGAGGACCTCTTCTCCCAGATCCAGGCCGGCGAGGCCGCCACGTTGAACCTCGTGGCCAAGGCCGACGTGAACGGCTCGCTCGAGGCGCTCACCAGCAGCCTCAACAAGCTCGGTCGCGACGAGGTCAAGCTCGCGTTCGTGCATCGTGGGGTCGGCGGTATCACCGAGAACGATGTGCAGCTGGCCGCCACGTCCAACGCCACGATCATCGGCTTCAACGTGCGCCCCGATCGCAAGGCCCGAGAGCTCGCCGAGCAGGAACACGTCGAGATCCGAACCTACGAGATCATCTACAACCTGCTCGAGGACATCGAGAACGCCATCGTCGGCATGCTCGAGCCCGAGTTCGAAGAGGTGGTCACCGGCGACGCCGAGGTCCGCGAGGTCTTCCGGGTACCCCGCATCGGGGCGATCGCCGGTTGTTACGTCACGAATGGGGTCATCACCCGTGGCTCGAAGGTCCGATTCCTGCGCGACGGTGTGGTCATCTGGAACGGCGAGATCAGCTCGCTGAAGCGCTTCAAGGAGGACGCCCGCGAGGTTCAGAGCGGCTTCGAGTGCGGAATCGGCCTGTCCGACTTCCAGGACCTCAAATCCGGGGACATCATCGAGACCTACGTCGATCGCGAGATCGCACGTACGTAGCGGCACTCGAGGTCGAGTTGCATCTCGCCGCTTGTCACTCGTTGAAGGGCAAGCGCGCGGTGCTGCGGCCGATCACCGAGGGTATTCGTTCTCGATTTCGTGTCTCGGTCGCCGAGGTCGATCATCATGATCTGTGGCAACGAGCGACCATCGGCGCCGCAGTCGTCGGTGCAACCATCCGCCACGTCGAGCAGCAGCTCGACGAGGTCGAGCGATTCATCTGGCGGTCAGCCGATGTCGAGGTGATCCGAACCGACCGCTGGTGGCTCGAGGACCGATGACGACCGGGAGCGAGGTCTGAGATGGCGAAGCGAGCACGGGGACACCGCAACTACGACCGCGGCGACCGCGTCGGCGAGCTGATCCGGCGAATCCTGGCCGACCAGCTCGAACGGCTCGACGACGAGCGTCTCGAGCTGGTGACGCTGACGGGCGTCGACGTGGACAACGAGCTGCACACAGCGCACGTGTACTGGTCGGGCTTCGGCGGCGACGACGACGCGATCACGGAGGCGTTCGACGAGCACCGTGGTGTGCTGCGCAGGTCGATCGGGCGCGAGGCGAGGCTTCGGCACACGCCCCAGCTCGTCTTCGCACCGGACCACGGCATCCGGGCCGGCGAGCGGATCGAGGAGATCCTCCGGAGCCTCGAGGCCCAGCCGACGGACGAGCCGGACGACGATGGCGATGACGATGGCCACGAACGACGCTGAGCCGCCGTTGGGCTTCGCCGTCGTCGACAAGGAATCGGGGTGGACGTCGCACGATGTCGTCGCGCGCGGTCGCAAGGTCTTCGGTACGCGCAAGGTGGGCCACTCCGGCACGCTCGACCCCGGCGCCACCGGTGTGTTGCTGCTCGGTGTCGGGCGTGCCACCCGCCTCCTGCGATTTCTCACCGCGTTGACGAAGACCTACACGGCGACGGTGGTGCTCGGCACCGAGACGTCGACGCTCGACGACAGCGGCGACATCACCGCGACCCACGACATGAGCGGTGTGACCGACGACGAGATCCGCGACGCTGCCGCCGGCTTCGTCGGGTCGATCGAACAGGTGCCACCGATGGTCTCGGCCATCAAGATCGACGGCAAGCGACTCCACCAGCTCGCGCGGGAGGGGGTCGAGGTCGAGCGAGCGCCGCGTCCGGTCACGATTCACTCGCTCGGGGTGGACTCGATCGATCTTGCGGAGTCGACGTTCTCGATGACGGTCAGTTGCTCGTCGGGGACCTACATCCGATCGCTGGCCGCCGACATCGGCGCCGCGCTCGGGGGCGGAGCCCATCTCCGTGACCTCCGGCGCACCGCGATCGGCTCGTTCACAGTCGACGAGGCCCGACCGATCGACGACGCGACCCTCATGTCCCCGGCCACCGGATTGCGTGACTACCAGCGGGTGACGATCGATGCGGGTGTGGCCGCCGACGTGCGTCACGGCAAGGTGTTGTCGCGTGACGAAGCGAGCTTCGTCGGCACGGGACCGTGGGTCGTGTGCGGCCCCGCCGGCGAACTGCTCGCTGTCTACGAGCCCCACGGGCCAGGCCGTGCGAAGCCTGCCGTCGTCTTGATGTAGCTCGACCCGTATCGCAGGCGATGCCGCGTGCCACCGGTCCCGCGGTCCCACGATCCGAGGGCCCGGTTGCGGAGTGTTACGGCTCGCCTGGGTAGTCTGACCGCGTGCAGGCCGCCCCCGAACCCGTCACTGCCGTCTCGGCGGCCGGAACGGCGCGCCTGCCGACGGCCTGGGGTGAGTTCGCCGCGACTGCCTACGTCGACGCCGACGACGTGGAACACCTCGTTCTGGTGCTCGGTGATGCCGCCGACGACGCAGCCGTCGAGGCGCCCCTGGTGCGGGTGCACTCCGAATGCCTCACCGGCGATCTGCTGGGGTCGAAACGATGTGACTGCGGTGATCAGCTCGAGCGATCACTGGAGCTGATCTCGAACGAGGGTCGAGGTGTCCTCGTGTACATGCGCGGCCACGAAGGTCGCGGTGTGGGTTTGGCTCACAAGATCCGCGCCTACGGGCTCCAAGACGAGGGGCTCGACACGGTCGATGCGAATCTCGCGCAGGGGCTGCCGGCCGATGGTCGCCGATATCACGCCGCCGGGTTCATGTTGCTCGACCTGGGTGTCACCCAAGCACGGCTCCTGACGAACAACCCCGCGAAGGTCGCCGACATCACCGAGGCCGGCGTCGAGATCGTCGAGCGCGTACCGGTTGCCGTCGAACCCAACGAGATGAACGCCCGCTACCTCTCCGCCAAGCGCGAGCGGCTCGGCCACCTGCTCGAGATCCCCACCATCGATCCCTGACCCCCGAAACCGTTCTGGTCGCGTCTTGTTGCGCTGGAGGTGACGTGGTGCGGCCAGTTCGGGGATAGTTGGGTGTCGCAGGGGTAGCCTCGGGACGATGGAGATCATCCGAGACATGCGCGGCACCGTCGCCGACGGTGTGCAGACCGCGATCAGCATCGGTGCCTACGACGGCATCCACCTCGGTCACCAGTCGGTCATCAGCACCTTGCGCGACAGGGCCGAAGCCAACGACTTGGCCACGGCAGTGATCACCTTCGACCAACACCCCGCGCTCGTCCTGCGACCCGAGAACGCCCCGAAGCTGTTGACCACGCTCGATCAGCGTCTCGAGCTGATCGAGGCCCTCGGTGTGGACTACGTCTACCTGATCGAGTTCACGCCCGAGCGATCGAAGACCTCACCCGAACAATTCGTCGAATACGTCTTCGTCAAGGCGCTCCACGCCCGCATGGTCGTCGTGGGCGAGAACTTCCATTTCGGCCGGGGTCGGGCCGGCGATGTCGCCGCGCTCGAACAGCTGGGCGAGGCGCACGGCTTCGACGTCGAAGGTGTCCCCCTGCTCCAGAGCGCGACGCACAGCTTCGAACCGGTGTCGTCCACGGGCATCCGACGAGCGTTGGCCGGCGGTCACGTCGCCGAGGCCGCGGCCATGCTCGGCCGCAACTACGAGGTGAGGGGCGACGTGATCCACGGCGACGCCCGGGGTCACGCGATCGGGTTTCCCACCGCCAACATCCCCGTCGACCGCAAGATGGCGTGGCCGGCCGATGGCGTCTACGCCGGCTGGTTCACCTGCGAGGGGGGCGATCGCCACCCGTGCGCCATCAACATCGGGCGCCGCCCGACCTTCCACCTGCACGCCGAGCACTCGCTCCTGGAGGCGCATCTCCTCGATTTCGAGGGCGACCTGTACGGGCAGTGCGGGCGGGTCGAGTTCGTCCAGTTCCTGCGCAGCGAGCAGCGCTTCAACGGGATCGATGCCCTCGCCGAGCAGCTCAAGAAGGACGTCGAGCACACCCGTGAGGTCCTGGCCCGGGAGTGAGCGGTGCGACGACCGGCCGCCCGCCCCACGGATTCCGGGTCGTCGCCGGACCGTTGACCGGCGATTGGCCGACGCCTATGGTCTGACCATCAGTCCATGGGGAGGACCTCGATGCCGATCTCTGGCATGAACCATGCGGTGCTGTACGTGCGAGACGCCATTCGCACCGCGGCCTTCTACCGCGCTCTCCTCGGCTTCGAGCTCGTGGTCGACGGGGGTACGCAGTATCAGTTCATGCGGGCACCGGCATCGGAGAACCACCACGACATCGCCTTCTTCTCGGTGGGCGCGGTCGCCGGGGCGAGCGAGGCAGGCAGCCGCACCGTCGGCATGTACCACCTGGCGTGGGAGGTGCCGACCCTGGCCGAGCTGGCCGACGTCCGCGCCCGGCTCGAGGCCGCCGGGGCCCTGGTCGGTGCGAGCGATCACGGCGTCAACAAGAGCCTCTACGCCCGCGATCCCGACGGTCTCGAGTTCGAGGTCATGTGGCTCGTCCCCTCCGAGCACTGGGGCACCGACGAGCACGAGGCCATCATCCGACCGCTCGACATCGATGCCGACATGGCGCGGTTCTCGGCCCTGGGGGTCGACGTCGGGTCGGCCAAGTGACCAACGCCAGCTTCACGCCCGTCTCCCGCCGCACGGTGTCCTCGGAGATCCGGGAGCAGCTCCTGGCCAACATCGCCGACGGCCGGCTCGCACCCGGCGACCGCGTGCCATCCGAGCGGACGTTGTGCGACGAGTTCGGCGTTGCCCGCACATCGGTTCGAGAGGCGATCCAGGGGCTCGTCTCGGTCGGGGTCATCGAGCGGCGTGGCAACCGCTCCTATGTGGCCGAACACCTACCCGGTGTCGAGCTCGAGATCGACCACCGCAAGCTCAGGGTGCGAGAGCTGTTCGAGGTCAGGCGCGTCATCGAGCTTCCGCTGTTCGAGCTGGCCGCCGAGCGGGCGACCGATGAACAACGAGCCGAGATCACCCGACTGGCCGGCCGATTCCGGATCGGCATGGACCTCGACTCGTTCCGCGCCTTCGACCGCAGTTTCCACCGCACGATTGCCGCGGCCTGCGCCAACCCGCTCCTCTTCGAGCTCTACGGCAAGGTGCTCGACGCCCTCTTCGGATCCGACGAGTTCGCGTCGTTGCTGGGCGCCAGCTCGAATCAGGAAGAGGTCTCAGGGATCATCGGTGAATCGGCGGCGGACCACGTGCGCATCGCCGTTGCGATCGCCGATGGCGACCCCGTCGCGACGGCCGCAGCGGTCGAACGTCACCTGAGCGAGGTCGAGCGCCGCATGCTCGAGCTGTCGGTATGAACCCATGACCCCCACCGGCGCGCAGATGCTCTTCTTCGACGACGACTCGGAGTTCTGCGATACCGATCGACCCGGGTTCCGTCGACGAGTCATCACCGGCGCGGGCTCTCAGCTGTGCTTCTGGCGCATCGCCGGTGGCGCCACCGGGTCGTTCATGCACAACCATCCCGATCACGAGCAGTTGGGCATCATCTTGCGCGGCAAGCTCGACTTCCGTATCGGCGACGAGGACACCGACGAACGCACGATCCTCGGCGTCGGCGACGTCTACCGGGCCGAGAAGGGCGTCTGGCACGGCGACAGCGTCTTCATCGGAGATGACGACTACGGCGAGTGCTGGATCCTCGACGTGTTCAGCCCGCCCCGCGACGATCTCAGGGCTGCGGACTGACATGGCCGACTGGCGACTCGCGGTCGACATCGGCGGGACCTTCACCGACGTCGTGTTGCTCGACGCCGACTCGGGCCGAGTCGTCGTCGACAAGACGCTCACCACGCCTGCTGCTCCGCTCGAGGCCGTTCGTCTCGGGCTCGACAACGTCTTGCGCCGCGGCGGTGTGCGCCCATCCGACATCACGAGACCGATCGTGCACGCCACGACGCTCATCACGAACGCCTTGATCGAGGGGAAGATCGGACGGGCGGCGCTCGTCACGACCGCCGGTTTCGGCGACACGCTGCTCATCCGCGACGAACATCGCTACGACATGTACGACCTGCAGATCGAATTCCCCGATCCGCCGATTCCGCGCGCTCTCACCTTCGAGATCGATGAGCGCACCCGCGCCGACGGTGCCGTGCTCACCACACCCGACGATGACGCCATCACCGCGCTCGCGGCCGTGCTGGGCGCCGCCGAGGTCGAGTCGGTCGCCGTCGCGCTCCTCAACTCGTACGTGAATCCGACCAACGAGCGCATTATCGCCGCGGGACTCGTGCGTGAGCTCGGTGTTCCGGTGTGCATCTCCGCCGATGTGTCGCCCCAGATCCGCGAATACCCACGCATGATCACCACTGCCTGCAATGCGGCCACCATGCCCGTCATCGGCCCGTATCTCGACGAGCTCCAGAAGTGGCTGTCGTCAGAGGGCTTCGGCGGTTCGGTGCTCATGATGTTGTCGAACGGCGGCGTCGTCTCGGCCGACGAGGCGGCTCGTCTTCCGATCCGCCTCGTCGAGTCGGGTCCGGCGGCCGGCGCGCTGGCGGGGTCGTGGTTCGCCGACCGGCTCGACGAGTCCCGGCTCTTGTGCTTCGACATGGGGGGCACGACGGCCAAGGCCTGTCTCATCGACGGGGGCGAGCCGGCGCTCACCAACACCTTCGAGGTCGCCAGGGCCTACCGTCACAAGCTCGGCTCGGGATTCCCGGTGTCGGTGCCATCGGTCGACCTGGTCGAGATCGGCGCGGGGGGAGGCAGCCTCGCCCGCGTCGACGGTTTCGGTCTGCTCAAGGTCGGGCCGGAGTCCGCCGGCGCCGACCCTGGTCCGGCGAGCTACGGCCGCGGCGGAACCGAACCGTCGGTCACCGATGCCGACGTCGTCCTCGGGATGCTCGACCCCGATGCCTTCCTCGGAGGCGACATGCCCCTCGACGGATCGCTGGCCCAGACGGCCGTGGCCGATGTCGCCCGACGCCTCGGCCTCGATCCCGTCGACACCGCGGCCGGTATCCACGACGTCGTCAACCAGAACATGGCAGCGGCAGCCCGGATGCACAGCGTCGAGCAGGGCATCGACCTGCGGGGCGTCCCGCTCATCGCCTTCGGCGGGGCCGGTCCGGTGCACGCCTGCGGGGTGGCCGAGCTGCTCGAGTCCGACCGAGTGATCTATCCGGTCAACGCGTCGGTGCTCTCGGCCTTCGGGACGCTGGTCACCCCGGTCCGCATCGACCTCGCTCGCTCGATGCCACGACGGCTCGACTCGATCGACATCGAGGAGCGCGACGCGCTCCTCGACGAGCTGCGGGCGGAGGGACGGCGGGTGCTCTCGGGGGCGGGCGTCGCCCCGACGGCGGTCCGACTCCGTTACGGGATCGATGCTCGGTACACCGGGCAGGGCAACGAGATCACGGTCTGGGTCGGCGACGGCAGTACCTGGACCGCCGACGATGCATTCGTGCTCGAGCTGTTCGAGCAGGAGTACCGGCGCATCTACGGGCTCACCATCCCCGACGTCGGCATCGAGGTCGTCACGTGGCGGCTCTCGGCCTCGGCCGCCGCCGACGACATCGAGCCCGACCCGGTAACGGCCTCCGGCGACGCGACCGCCGCGGTCCAGGTCCGGCCCGTCGTGTTCGGCCGGGGGCGGCCCCCCGTCGATGTCCCGGTCCATCACCGCGCCAGCCTGCACGTCGGCACCGTCGTGGCCGGTCCGGTCATCGTCGAGGAGCGGGAAACCACGGCGGTCATCCGACCGGGATGGTCGATCGAGGTTGCGGCCGACGGAAGCCTCGTCGCGACCAGAGCCGAGGTCGGCCCATGACGACCTTCGATCCGATCGAGCTCGAGATCCTCTGGCAGTCGCTGATCGCGACCGTCAACGAGCAGGCGAAGGCGCTCCAGCGATCTGCATTCAGCCCGATCGTGCGAGAGGCAGGCGATCTCGCGAACGCTGTCTTCGACCGCCGGGGTCGGATGGTGGCCCAGGCCGTCACCGGAACCCCGGGCCACATCAACTCGCTGGCCAAGGGCGCGGCCAACATGTTGGCCGAGTACCCGCTCGCCGAGATCGACCCCGGCGACGTGTTGATCACCAACGACCCCTACAAGACGGCCGGACAGCTTCTCGATGTCACCGTGTTGTACCCCGTGTTCCGCCCCGGGGCCGACGGCGCACCGCGCGTCGTCGCATTCTTCGGATCGACGATCCATCACACCGATGTCGGCGGCTATGGGATCGGCGCCGGCGGGCGCGACGTCTTCGAGGAAGGTCTCTGGATCCCGATCTGCAGGCTCATGAAGGGCGACGCGGGCGTGGCGCGCCGCAACGACGACGTCTGGAAGTTCATTCTCAGCAACGTCCGTCAGCCCGACCACATGGCCGGGGACCTCCACGCCCAGATGGCGTCCGGAGAGGTCGGGGCCCAGCGGCTCGGTGCGCTGTGCGATGCCCATGGGCTCGACGACATCGAGGCGCTCGCCGACGAGATCATCGACCGATCGGAGGCCGCGACGCGTGCGGCCATCGCCGAGCTCCCCGCCGGAGTCCACGAGGCCGCCGCGGAGCTCGATCTCGCCGACGGCAGTCGCGTCACCATCCGGTGCAGTCTCACCGTCGACCCGACAGTCGGTGAGATCGTCGTCGACTATGCCGGATCGTCGCCGGCGAGCCCGTGGGGCATCAACGTGGTCAAGAACTACACGCACGCCTACACGACGTTCGCGGTGCGGTCGGTGCTGAGCCCCGAGATCCCGAACAACCACGGGAGCCTCGCACCCATAAAGGTCGAGGCGCCCGAGGGCTCCATCGTCAACGCCGTCTCACCGCAGCCCGGCACGGCTCGCCACGTCGTCGGGATGTTCCTGCCGAATGCACTGCTCAAGGCGCTCGCCCAGGTCGAGCCCGAACAGTCGATGGCGGAAGGCTCCGGGGCGGTGTGGACGATGCAGGTCAGTGGGAGTCACGACGACGGCAGCCCGTTCATCACCGCCATGTTCACCTACGCCGGCGGCGTCGGTGCGCGGGCCTCGAAGCCCGGCTTGTCGGCGTGTTCGTACCCCACCGGAGTGTCGGCCGTTCCGATCGAGGTGGTCGAGGCGTCCGCGCCGATCCGGTTCCATCGCAAGGCCCTCCGCCCCGGCTCCGGTGGTGCCGGCCGCCAACCGGGCGGGCTCGGCCAGACCGTCGAGTTCTCGGTCGACACCACCCGCGACTGGCAACTGAACGCCGTCACCAGCCGGCTGGCCGTGCCGCCGGAAGGCATCCTCGGTGGTGAACCCGGCGCGACCGGCCGATTCGCCGTCAACGGCAAGCCGGTCGAGACCCAGGCCCGGATCACGTTGCGCCCCGACGACGTCGTGACGCTCGAGCTCCCTGGCGGTGGCGGCTACGGCGAGCCCGTCACCGACGGAGCGGCGGTCCCGTGAGCGCCGAACCAACCGTCGAGTGTTTCGCGCATCAGTGGACCCACGCGGTCGCCGCGAGACCAGACCAGGTCTTCCTCCGCTACGAGGGCGCCGACGGTCACGTCGCCGAATGGACGTATGGATCCTTCGACCTCGTCGTCAGCCGGGTCGCGGCGCGGCTCCACGACGCCGGCGTCAGCCCCGGCTCGGCCGTGCATCTGGTCCTGCGAAATTCTCCAACGTTCGTCGCGGCAATGTTGGCGGCGTCTCGCCTGGGCGGATGGATCATCCCCTCCGATCCATTCGCCCAGGCGACCGAGCTCGCCGGCCACATCCGTCGGACGAAACCCGTCGTCGGACTCTGCGCCGCGGAACGGGCCACCGTCTACCGGCAGGCCGGGCCGACGACCCCTATGATCGAGATCGACGAGGACGATGTCGCCCTCACCCGCTTCGGCGAGGTCGAGTACGCCGACTGGTCACCCGTGCAGCCGACCGATCGTGCCGCGGTGATGTTCACATCGGGAACCACCGGTGTACCGAAAGGGGTCGAGATCACCCAGGCGAACTACGCGTTCGCGGGCTCGGTCATGGCCGAGGCCGCCGGTCTCGAGCCCGACCATCGTCAGCTCGTCGTTCTCCCGCTCTTCCACGCCAACGCGCAGTACTACTCGTTGGCATCGGCCATCGCCGTCGGGGCGAGCGTTGCGCTCATCCACACGTTCTCGGCCGGCGGCTTCCTCGGTCAGGCCGTCCGTCACCAGGCCACCCACGCCAGCTTGTTCGCCGCCCCGCTGCGGATGATCCTGGCCCGCACCGAGGCGCCGGTCGAAGGCTTGCGTCTCGAGCACTGCTGGTACGCGCAGAACATCACCGACCAGCAGTACGAGGATGTCTCCTCGCTGCTCGGATGTCGGCCGCGACAGCTCTACGGCATGACCGAGACGATTCCAGCGGTTCTCACCGAACCGCATGACGACCCTGTGCCTTCGTCGATGGGCCGGGTGTCGCGTCGTTGTGTGGTCGACGTGCACGACGCCGACGGCATGTCCGTTCCCGACGGCGAAGTCGGCGAGCTCGTCGTCGGCGGCACGCCCGGCATCACCTTGTTCGCCGGCTATCTCGACGACGCCGCGACCACCGCGGCGAGCTTTCGCGACGGTTGGTTCCGCACGGGCGATCGAGCGAGCCGGGACCACGATGGTCGTCACTACTTCGACGGTCGCCGATCCGACGTCTTGAAGGTCGCCGGCGAGAACGTGTCGATCGTCGAGGTCGAGACCGTTCTCGCCGACCATCCCGACGTGCTCGAGGCCGCGGTGGTCGGCAAGCCCGATCCGGTACGCGACGAGGTTCCGGTGGGATATGTCGTGCCGGCATCGTCAGCGGTCGATGTCGATGCGCTCCACGTCTGGTGCGCAGAGCGGCTCAGCAAGGCCAAGCGCCCCCGCGAGATCACCGTGATCGACGAGCTGCCGCGCACGAGCGTCGGCAAGATCCGGAAGTTCCTGCTGTCCGATCCGAATGCAGAGGCGAGATGATGCCCATGGCACCCGACACCATCTTCACCGACGAGTTGCTGGCCGGTCTCGACCGGTCGACCACCGATGTGGCCACCGCCGAGACGTTCCCACCGGTCGTCTACACGTCCGAGGAGTTCCTCGCGTTCGAGCGCGAGGCGTTGTTCGACCACGAATGGCTCTGCGTCGGCCGGACGAGCCGCGCGTCCGAACCCGGCGATTTCTTCACCGTCGACGTGAATGGCGAGGGCGTGATCGTCGCGCGCGGCAAGGACGACGCGCTCAGGGCGTTCTCGTCGGTATGTCAGCACCGCGCGATGCAGATCGCCGATGGTGAGGGCAACTGCGGCACGTTCACGTGTCCGTACCACCGGTGGGTCTACGGCCTCGACGGCCGACTCCTCGGCGCGCCGGCGATGGAACGAACCAGCGGGTTCGACAAGGCCGACTTCGGCCTGCCCAACCTGGCGGTCGAGACCTGGCAGGGATTCATCTTCGTCAACCTCGACGCCGACGCCGAGCCGCTCACGCCGACGTTGGACCGCTACGCGCCGTTCCTCGAGCACTACGACCTCGAGAATGCCGTGTGTCCCGGGACGTTCACGCTCGAAGACCTCCCGTGGAACTGGAAGATCATGTTCGAGAACTTCAACGACGGCTACCACGCCAATCGCCTGCACCGGATCATCCAGGACTTCTGTCCGAGCGAGCTGTCGGAGTTCCCGGTGCCGTGGGACGACGACAGCAACGTCATCTTCCGGACGGCGGGCTACACCCACATCGACGGCGGGTTCAACGCGACCCACAAGGCGCTCCTGCCGATCTTCCCGGAGCTCACCGAGGAGGAGCGCTGGCGGTCGACGTTCGCACTGGTGCCACCGACCCTGTGCATCGGCACTGCGCCCGATCAGGCGTTCTTCTTCCTCATCTCTCCGAAATCGGTCGCGACGATCGATGTCGAGATCGGGTACCTCGTGCATCCATCGGCGCTCGACCATCCGATGTTCGACCACCTGCTCGGCATGTCCGACGCCGGCGTGCAGGTCTTCGTGCAACAAGACCAGGACGCCACGACGAGGGTGCAGCGGGGGCTCGACAGCCGGTTCGCCGTCAGGGGACGGTATTCGTGGCAGGAGGAGAGCCACGTGCAGTTCAATCGTTGGCTGGTGCAGCGGTATCGCCGCCATTGGCCCGGGCCTCGGTTGCGGGCGGTGCCCGAGACCGACATGGATCGGGCGCGGACGTCTGGAGGGAGCTGATGGGTAAGACTGGAACGTGTTCCAGTCGGGTGCATCGGCCAGAGGGCAACAGGAGAAGGACCGTCGAGTGGCACTATCACAACGGACAGAATCAGCACGGACAGTCTCGATCAGGGCAGTCTCGAACAAGGGAGCAAGTGTGAAACCGAAGAAGATCTTGGTGTTGCTGGCGATACTCACGGCGCTCGCGCTCGTCGCCGCGGCCTGCGGAAGCGACGATGACGACGGCGGCGACGTCGCGGCCGATGATGGCGCGGCCGATGACGGCGCGGCTGACGACGGCGCGGCCGATGACGGCGCGGCCGATGACGGCGCGGCCGATGACGGCGCGGCCGATGACGGC
>JAOTZB010000357.1 GCA_029861625.1 Acidimicrobiia bacterium | reverse complement strand
CACCACCCCCGGAGGCAATGACCGCGTTGGCCGCCACTGCCATGTCCTCGGGATCGCGCCCGAACACCGCCAGGTTGTGGGTGTCATGGCTGAGCGTGGTGGCGACAGCACCGGTCCAATCACCCCATCCTCCGAGCAACCACGCAACGGGCGTGGGCTCGATCCGGCCATGGCGATGGACCACTACGTTGACCATATGGCCGTCGGGAATTTTCACGACACCGTCGGTGACCTCGACATCGACCTCGCCCCACTCGGTCATCACGACGCCGTCGACGACCTTGACCCGGTGATGGCCATCGGGGACATCCGGCAAGCGCAACACGAAGTCGTCGGCGTGCATTGCCGACAACCGGATCGTGTCCAGCGGCGGGCTGGAGGGCGCTTCGACGACCGGCTCGAGCATCACCCCGCCATGGGCCACACGGCGCCCGTTGTAGAACACATCGTCCACCGCAACATCGTCGAGCGACGACAGCACGATGATGTCGGCGCGTCGCCCGGCGGCAACCTGGCCGAGGTCGGTGCGTTGGAGGCGATACGCCGCGTTGTAGGTAGCGATGCGCAGGGCCCGAACCGGCGACAGGCCGTATCGGATCAGGCGTCGGAGGACGTCGTCGATGCCCCCTTCCTCGATCAAGGTGAGCGCGAACAGGTCGTCGGTCGCAGCAATGAGGTGAGTGGGGAACTCCGGCAGCGCCGCGAGCTCTTCGACCAGTGCCGGCAGAACGAAGTCGAAGGCACCGCGCAGCTCGACCGTCATCCCGGCCCGTAGCTTCTCCATCGCGTCGACGTGGGCGAACACCTCGTGGTCGGAGAAGATGCCCGCGCTCAGGTAGGCCTGGAGGGTCCGTCCGGTCAGGCCGGCAGCGTGACCGCTGACCAGCTTCCCGCTGTCGTGGCCGGCAGCGACGATGTCGACCATGCGGTCATCACGGCTCAACACTCCTCCCATGTCCATGACCTCGGCCAGGCCACCGACTTCGTCCCACGACAACATCTCGGCGATGTCGGCGGCGAACAGGTCGTGCCCGGACAGCTCCAGACCCGGCATCGGTGGGACACACGAAGGCGCCTGGACGACGAATCGGACCGGGAGCCCCCGGCTTGCATCCGCGGCGTAGCGCACTCCTTCGACCCCGGCGATGTTGGCCAACTCGTGGGGATCGATGAACACCGTGGTGGTCCCTCTCGGACAGACCACTTCGGCGTATGGGCCCGGCGTGAGCATCGAGCTCTCGAAGTGCACGTGCATGTCGATGAGCCCTGGAGCGACGAACCGGCCGGAGCAGTCGAACGAATCGTCGGCGTCGGTGCGGCTGCCGGGTTCGTGAACGCTGGCCACGATGGGGCCGACGACCCCGACATCAGCCGCGCGCAGCTCACCGGTGCCGACATCGACGACGGTGCCACCGGTCAGGATCAGATCGAATGCCTCGTTCCCGAGCGCCGCCGCGACGGCTCGCGAGCGGGTGTCAGTGTCAAGTCCATCGTCCATGAGCAGAACCTAGTTGGTCAGAGCTACCGTGGCTCGGTGATCGAACTCGCTGCTCGGCAACGGCTGATTCAGGTGGCGCTCGGCGAACATCCGGCCGATCTCGTCGTCCGGGGCGGACGTGTTGCCAACGTCTTCACTCGTGAGCTCGTGCCGGCCGACGTCGTCGTCTCGGGCGAGCGCATCGCTGCCGTCGCAGACCCTGGCGCCTATGCGATCTCTGGCGACACCGTGATCATCGACGCCGAGGACCGCTTCGTCGCGCCCGGCCTGGTCGACCCTCACCTGCACGTCGAGAGCTCCAACCTGACCGTCACCGAGCTGGCCCGCGCCATCGTGCCTCGGGGCGTGCTGAGCGTGTGCGAGGACCCTCACGAGATCGCCAACGTGCTCGGCGTCCCGGGCATCGACCTCTTGGTCGAAGAAGCTGCCGGCCTCCCGCTCAACTTCTACCTTCGGGTTCCCGGCCGAGTCCCGGCCATGCCACCACACCTCGAGACGTCGGGTCACGCGCTCGACGCCGATGACATCAACGCCCTGCTGAGTCGAACCGATGCGGTGTGTCTCGGCGGCGATATCAATCCTTCATTGCTGCTTCGCGGCGACCCGGACCAACTGGCTCGCATCCAGTCCGCGATCGAGCTCGGTCGCACGATCGGAGGTCAGTTGCCGGGATTCATGGGGCCGGCGCTCGACGCGGGTGCGGCGGCAGGGCTCGAGGACACACACGTCGCCGAGTCCGTGGCCGAGATCATCGAGCAGCTCCGCCGGGGGCTACGAGTCCTGCTGACTCCGAGGATCGACCGCCTACCCGCGCAGGAGTGGCCGGCCATCGCCGCGGCCGTCGACGCGAACGAGATCGACACCCGGTACCTGGTGTTGTGCACCGACGACATCCAACCCAACATCTTGGCCACCGAGGGTCACTTGGATCAGCGCGTTCGGCTCGCCATCCAGAGCGGATTCCACCCGGTGCAGGCCATCCAGATGGCCTCGCTGAACGCGGCTGAGCTCATGCGCATCGACCGAGACGTCGGCGCGGTCGCGCCCGGTCGATTCGCCGACATCGTCGTGCTCGACGACCTGGACGCATTCACGGCATCGTCGGTTGTTCATCATGGCAGCCTCGCCGCCACGGGCGCCGCCCTCGTCGGTCAGCGAGAAGACTTCTCCTACCCCGACTGGTCGCGGAACACGATGCACCTCTCGGCAACGTTGACCGCCGCCGACATGGCGCTGAGGGTGGATCGGCCGGGACCTGCTGCGGTACACGTCGTGGAGTTCGGCGGCCCCAAGACCATGCGCACGGCTCACGTCGAAGTCGTGGCGGGGGTGGCGATGCCCGATGTCGCCAATGACGTGATCAGCATCGCTGTGGTGGAGCGCCACCGAGGGAGCGGCGCCATCGGGCGCGGTTTCGTCGGTGGCCTCGGTATCCGAGGTGGCGCAGTTGCGTGCAGCGTCAACCACGATTCCCACAACATCTTCGTGGTCGGTGACTCGCACGACGACATGGCGCTCGCTGTCGATGCCGTTGCCCGAGCCGGTGGCGGATACTGCGCGATCGTGGCCGGCGAGATTCGAGCACTCGTACCGCTGCCGATCGCCGGGCTGCTGTCGGACCAGCCGCTGTCCGAGGTCGCCGCCGGCCTGGCTGCGGTCGAGAAGGTCCTCGTGGATGAGCTGCACTGCACCATCGAGTACCGCCCGATGTACGCGTTGAACTTCCTCTGCCTCCCCAACATCCCGAACGTCGGCGTCACCGATCAGGGAATCATCGAGACCGAGACCATGACGCTCGTGGAGTCGGTGCTGTGAGCGGGACATGATGGTGGCGGGGTGAGGTGAACAAACCGATGACGACCATGGAGCGGGCACAATGACCGAGAGCTTTCTCATACGCGGCGGGACCGTGCTTCCCATGGAGGGATCGAGGGTCACCTACGACCCAGGGTCGGTGCTGGTCATCGACGGCAAGGTCGAGGCGGTGGGCTCGGTCGACGACATCGATCGCCACGCCGCGACTGCGAGCGTCGATGTCATCGATGCCACCGGCCATGCCGTGGTCCCGGGCTTCCACAACTGCCATCTGCACTCCGGCCTGCTGCGGGGCACGGCGGAGTCGCTGGCGCTCTGGGAGTGGCTCGAGGACCATATCGATCCCGCGCATCGCGCCCTGACACCGGAGATCGCCGAGGCCGCGTCGTGGATGGCCTACACCGAGGGCCTGCGAGGCGGCACAACTTCCGTGCTGGACATGTGGCGGCACATGGAAGGCTCCGCACGGGCAGCGGAGGCCATC
>JAOTZB010000064.1 GCA_029861625.1 Acidimicrobiia bacterium | reverse complement strand
GCTTGCCGTCGACCTCCACGTCGGCTGACCGACAGCGACGCGAACTCGACTCGTTGCTAGGGCTCAACGGCCAAACTCTCCACGAAGAACCCCGCGATCTCAGACGCAGACCGCTGCTGCTGCTGCTCATCTGAGTAGAGGGTGAGGTGGTTCGATGACGGCACGATGCTGAGCGTCTTCGTCTGGCCAGGGATCGACTCGAAAGCGCGTCCGGCGAGGTCCCAGTGCGTGTGATCGTCACCCTCGGCCATGACCATCATCATGGGCAGGCCGAGCAGCCGGTCAAGGTATGGGAACACGCTGTACGTGAGGAGCAACTCCGTCGACTCGGTCGTCGTGTGACCGACGTATGCAGGCGCCTGGTCCGCCTTCAACTTGGCGAAGACCTGCTTGCTCTTGGGAAACGGCCAAGTCGCTATCTCCCCCTCATTCAGCGGCTGGTGCTCGATGGTTGTGATCTCGCCGGTCTTCGCCTTTCGGCGACGGGCGTCGAGCAAGTACTCCTGAAGGCGACGCAAACCGAGAGTTCCGTGCGCGAGGCGCATATTCTCGTACCCGTCGACGACCGGGACCACCCCGCAGACAGCCTTCACCCTGGAGTCGATCGCCCCCAGGATCAACACGTGACCACCGCTGTACGAGATACCCCAGGCCCCAATTTGGTCGACGTTGATGCCAGAGAGGTTCTCAGCGAACGTGACCGCGTTCCGATAGTCGCGGATCTGCTCCCACGGATCGAGGTGTTGTCGAACCTCACCGCTGCTCCCGCCGCAGTTTCGATAGTCGAAGATCAGCGACGCGAGTCCGGCCGCCGCAAAGCGTTCGGCGAAGCGCGGCTGCGCCAACTCCTTCACGTAGCACCAGCCTCCTGCCATGACGACCAGCGGATGTGGCCCGGGCGTGCCAGGGCGGTAGAGAAGCGCCTCCAGCACGTAGCCGTCGCTATCGAACGTGACGGTCTCGGGCACGGCCTTCTCTGTCATGATGCGTCCTTGATGCTCTGTTGAATCGGGTATCAGAAGTCCATGCAGTCAACGACGGCCTGCTCGATGCGCTCGACCGTCGGGATAATCTCGTCTTCGAGCGCTACGCCGACCGGGATCGGGCAGCGCAGCGCTCCGACTCTGAAGATGGGCGCGTCGAGCGACGTGAAGGCATCCTTAGCCACACGGCTGGCGACCTCGCCGCTCCAGCCGCAGAACTCGACCGCCTCGCTGACAACAAGCAGGCGGGATGTCTTCGCAACCGATGTGAACACTGTGTCGACATCCATAGGCCAGAGATACCTCAGGTCGATGACTTCGCAGTCAATCCCTCGCGTGGAAATAGATTCGGCTGCGCTGAGGCACCGCCCGACCATTCGCCCCGCGCTCACAATCGTGAGATCGGAACCCTCGCGCGGGACCGCAGCCGCCCACGGGTCGGCCGGTGGCTCGTCGGCGACCTCCTGCTCGGCGCCGAAGTACATCGCCTTGTTCTCGAGAAAGATGACGGGATCGTTCAGCTGGATCGCGTGACGCATCATCCAGTAGCCGTCCGACGGGTTACTCGGCATCGCGACGATGAGGCCGGGGGTGTGGGCGAACCACGATTCGAAGCTCTGCGAGTGTTGCGGGCCGTGGTTGGATCCTCCGCCGCCCGGAAGGCGAACCACGATCGGCACGTCGAATTGCTCGTTCGTCATGTAGCGGAGCTTCGCGGCGTGGTTGACGATCTGGTCCATCGCGATCATGACGAAGTCCGAGAACATGATCTCGACGACCGGTCGCATGCCCTCGGTCGCAGCGCCAAGCGCGAACCCCGTGAACGACGCCTCCGCAAGGGGAGCATCCATCACCCGATCCGGTCCGAATCGCTCGATGAGGTCGCGTGTGACCGTGAAGACGCCGCCGAGTGGGCCGACTTCCTCGCCCATCAGAATGACGGACTCGTCGGCCTCCATCTCGTCTGCCAGGGCTTGGCGAACGGCGTCAACGAATCTCAGCGCGGCCATCCCAGCCCAAACCTCTCGTCGCATAGATGCCTCGGAGCGCATCGGAGGTCTCCGGCAGCGCACCGTTCGAGGCCGCCTCGAGGGCTTCATCGACGACCGCTGAAACTGCCGATTCGATGGCGTGTTGTTGCTCGACTCGAATGCTTGCGCGCAGGCTGTTGATGGGGTCATACTCACGAAGCCATTCCGCCCCCTCGTTCTTGGGTCGGTAGCGGTAGTCGGCGTCGTTCACGCTGTGAGCCTTCACCCGATGCACGGCCACCTCAATAAATGCCGGCTTCCCGGTGCGGACGTATTCAACGAGTTCGCATCCGGTCTCATATACCTTGACGGCATCCCGGCCATCGACGAACTCGGAGCGCACGTTCATGGCGCTGACGACGTTTGTGATCGATCCGGCAGGACCGAAGACCCCGTCCGACGGCATCGAGTGGGCCCAGCCGTTGTTCTCACACACGAAGAGACAGGGCGCCTCCCAGAAGTCCGCAACTCGGATCGCTTCCGCGAATATGCCGTTGGCGAACGCCCCATCGCCGGCATAAGCCACAGCGATGGCGTCGGAGCCGTGCCGCTTGCGCGTCCACGCCGCACCTGAGGCCCAGCCCAGACCTCCTCCGACGATCGCTGTCTCGCCGTAGAAGCCAACGGACCGGTTGTGGATGTGCATGGACCCGCCACGGCCTCCGCTGGAACCGTTCGTCCGTCTGAACATCTCGGCGATCACGGCCTCGGCGCTGACACCCTTGCCCACCGCGTGCCCGTGGCCTCGGTGGTTGCTCGTGACGATGTCGTCATCGCGAAGAGCGAGCGAGACCCCAGCGGCGCAGCTCTCCTGGCCGAGCGATGAGTGGAACGAGCCGGTGATCTTCGCTGCGCGATGAGTTCGCTCGATTGCCGCCTCCACGCTGCGGATGAGGAGCATGAGGGCAAACAACTGCTCCTCCACTGTGGCGAGGTCGCCTACGCTGTGACGCCTGAGGTCTTGCGCCCATCTCATAGAATCGTGCCTTTCGTTGCCCGCATAGTGAGCGAGTGGCCGTATTGTGTTCAGCCGATCACGTCGTGTCAAGTCGCATGCTCGTTGGTCACTCGCGCTGTCGGGCGGTCCCGCACATCCTGGGCGGCAGGTGAGTGTTCGTGAAACAACACACTGTGGTCGCACTCTCCAGTGGTGCGGCTGGGTGCATGGCGTAGAACGATTGATGAAACGGGACTGTCCTATATGGAGACGATTGTCGGGCCAGAGATGCGGGACGCCCATCTCGGGCCTTGACAGGTTCGAGGCACTGTGTGTCGGCCCCTCCTTCAATGCCAACGGCCCGGTCATCGTCTCGCTGATGGCTCCTTAGGCCCCTCCGACCCGAACCGCCACGGCTCAGCTGGCGAGGCGCCAGTGGGTGGTACGGGAGGCCGAGCCTCTGTCCACCGACGCGAACCTCCACGACCGTCGCCGACTACGAATCGAGTCCAGGCCGTGCGTCCCATATCGCTCACCTCAGAACTCCGCCGCGAATCGCCACCAAACGCCGGGTCTGTGGTGCTCGCTTGCTACCCACGTAGGCGAGAACGGTAGGTGAACCAGTAGGTGAAACGGTAGGTAGGCCGCGGTAGCCATCGGACTTCTTCGCCCCATTTGGTCGTCCATTCACAGCGGACGATTGCCGCCGTGTCCACGTGACGTAGCGGGATCGAGTAGTCGCGGAATAGTCGCGAACGGTGCCGAATCCGGGCGCAGCCGACAACATCACTCGGACCGGGCAACACTCTGACCAGCACTTATAGGACGTCACGCCACCCGACGGACGAGCCAGAGGCAGCTTAAACCCTTACACGACCACCGGGAGCGAGGTGGCCGCCTTCTCGAGATGTTCGATTCCGGCCTGCACGACCCGACGACCCGCCGATGCCGGTCGGATCACCGCGACGACCTCCCGGTGGGCGTCGGGCACGGTCGCGACGTGGATGCCGGGCATGGCACCGACGAGGGCGAGCTCGGGCAGCACGGCGACGGCGAGACCGGCGGCCACGATGGCACGCGTTGCCTCGAAGTCCTCGACATGGTGCCGCACGTCGGGCTCGAACCCCATGGTCGCGCACAGCGCCGACACGCTGCGCCCGCACTCGACGTGGGTCGGTGACATGACGAAATGCCGGTGCGCGGCGTCGGCGAGGGTGGCGACCGGGTCGTCGGCGGGGGACAGCACGAACAGCCGCTCGGTGAACAGTGACGTGAGGTCGAGGCCGTCGTGGCGGTTGTGGGGAACGTGGCAGTATCGCTGGTCGACGGCGATGTCGAGCGTGCCCAGCCGCAGTTCGCGCACGGCATCCTCGAGCGGCGGGAGGACCAGACGCGCGTCGAGGTTCGGGTGCTCGTCCCTGAGGGTGCGAAGCGCGCGGGGCAACAACGAGACGGCGGCGCTCTGGAACGACCCGAGGTCGAGGCGTCCGGCGATCTCGTCGGTCACGCCCGCGACCGCGGCCGAGGCGGCTTCGACGGCGTCGAGGACCGCGTCGCTGTGGGCAACGAGGACCTCACCGGCGGGCGTCAGGACCACGTTGCGGCCCCGCCGCTCGAGCAGGGGAGCGCCGACCTCGCGTTCGAGCACGGTGAGCTGCTGGGAGACCGCCGATGGTGTGTAGGCGAGCGCCTCGGCCGCAGCCGAGATGGTGCCGCGGCTCGCGACCTCGCGGAGGAACTGGAGCCGGCGCAGATCGAACATGTAGTGATTCTACATGTTCGATCCATCTTTATTCAATGGATCTTCGGTATTCGATCTGTCATCGTGAACGGTGCAAGCGCCGCCGAGGGCCGGGACAACAGCCCGGACGACAAGAGGAGTACCGCACCATGTTCCACGCCCACTGCACCGTCGAATCCGCTCAGATGTTGATGAGCGAGTCGCAGATCATCTCCGTGCACAACACCAGCGAGGGAATCCTCACGTACTACCGCTGCCACTGCGGCCAGATCGGGTTCTTCGTGTCTCGCCGGGACGAAGTCGTCGAGGGCCACCTCTCGCCACCGCTGCACCCGCCGGCGCAGGGTGCGACCACCGTGGCGGCCTGAACCGGCCGGTCAGGACCCGTGCGTGGGCTCGGGATCGAGCTCGACTGGCCCCAGCCGCCGGGTTCGCCGTTCGCTGAAGACGATGGCGGCAACGAGCATGAGCAGGATCACACCCAACGAGACGTACGTGTCGACGTGATACCAGGGGGCGAGGATCATCTTCGACCCGACGAATATCAGGATCGCGCCGAGTCCGTGCGAGAGGTAGTGGAACCGCTGGCGGGCGTTCGCCAACAAGAAGTACATGGCCCGGAGCCCGAGGATGGCGAATGCATTCGAGGCGAAGAGCAGGTACGGCTCGTCGGAGACGGCGAGGATTGCCGGAACCGAGTCGACGGCGAAGATCACGTCGGTGATCTCGACCACGACGAGCGCGGCGAGCAGTGGCGTGGCCGCGCGGCGGCCGTCGATTCGCGTCAGGAAACGGTGTCCGTCGTATTCGTCGCTGACGGGCATGACCCGACGGACGAGATTGACACCGCGGGTCGCGCTCGACCCCTCGTCGTCGCGGTGGCGGATCACCTTGAGTCCGGTCAGCACGAGGAACACGCCGAAGACCACCAGTGACCACACGAAGCGGCTGACGAGCGCGGAGCCCAACACGATGAATGCGGCCCGCAGCACGAGCGCGCCGACGACACCCCAGAACAGGACCCGGTGCTGGTAGCGGAGCGGGATGGCGAACGTGCTGAAGATCAGGGACCACACGAAGACGTTGTCGACGCTGAGCGACTTCTCGATGAGGTAACCCGACAGGTACTCACCGAAGGCATCGCCTCCGGCCGCGAACAAGATGACGACGCCGAAACTCAGCCCGCACAGCACCCAGCCCGTCGACTCGATCAGGGCCTCACGAGTGGTGGACTCGTGGTTGTCGCGATGGCGGGCCAGGTCGATGACGAGCAGCGCGACGATCGTGGCGAGGAGCGCGAACCATGCCCACACCGGGACGTCGAGATCGACGAAGTTGTCCCTGGCGGTTTCCGCAGCGAGGAGCATCGGCGAATTCTACGAGCCGCGGCCCGGCTCGGTGTGTCGTCGGGTCGGCAGTGGGCCATGCCGGGTGGCACGGGCCACTACGCGTAGAGCAGTGCCTGGAAGCGCCGGCCCGCCAGACGCAGGCCGGCGAACGCCATGGCCACCAGCACCGCGACGTGCATCACGTCGGTCGCGCCGACGTCGCCCAGCACCAGGTCGCGGCACAACGCAACGCCGTGGTAGAGCGGCGACAGCTGCACGATCGTGCGGAGCGGCTCGGGATAGGTCGACAGCGGGTAGAACGTGGCCGAGAACAAGAACAGCGGGACCTGCACGAGCGTCACCAGGTCGAGGTCCTCCCATCCGCGCATGTACGTCGCACCCGCGAGTCCGACTGCCGCGAAGGCGACGCCGATGAGGACCGAGGCGGGGAGCGCCAGGATCGCCCACCAGCTCTCGACCAACCCGAAGGCCACCATGGTCACCAGGAACGCCAGCGCGTATGCGGCCCCTCGGAGCTGGGAGAACGTGAGCTCGCCGAGCGCGATGTCGGTCGGTGTGAGCGGGGTCGACGTCATGGCCAGGTAGTTCTTCGACCAGCGAAGCTTGGCGAAGACGTTGGCGGTGCTCTCGAATACCGCGCCGTTCATGGCGGCCGAGGCCAACATCGCCGGCGCGACGAAGGTCGTGTAGTCGACGGAGCGCCCGGCGAGCTCGACGTCGCCGACGAGCTCGCCGACGCCGACGCCGATCGACAGCAGGTAGAAGAGCGGCTCGAACGCGCCCGAGACCACCACCCACCACGCGGCGCGGAACCAGCGGTAGTTCCGGTACACGACGTGACGGGCGCGGCGGCTCGCACCGGGGAGGAGGAACCCGAGCGTGGTCGTCACGGCGTGAGCCGCCGCGGATAGGCACGCCCGCACCAGATGACGCCGAGGGCCGCGTAGGCGACGAGCACCGCCAGGTGCCCGACGCTCGGTGCCAGGGAGGCCGTGCCGAGCGTGAGGCCGCGAACCAGCTCGACGCAGTGCCACAGCGGCGTGACCCATGCGAGGGTCCGGAGAACGACGGGGAGCTGGTCGACGGGGAAGAACGTCCCCGAGAACAAGAACATCGGCAACACCACGAACCGAAGCAGGTTGGGGAAGAAGTAGTCGTCTTGTTGGCCGATCGACCAGGCCGCGATGGGGGCCGAGAAGGCGAGGCCCCCGATGACGGCGACCGGCGGCGTGGTGAGCACCCAGCCCGACTCGATCACGCCGGCGACGGCCATCACCGCCACGAAGGCGATCGCGCTGGTCGCGAGGCGGACCGCGATCCAGGCCTGGTGGCCGAGCGCGATGTCGATGGGTCGGAGCGGGGTCGCAACCTGACCGATCGCGGTGGGTATCCACTTGACCGCCGCGAGCACGGGATAGGTGGCCTCGTTGACGGCGATCTGCATGGCGGTGGCCGCCATCAGGCCGGGTGCGACGAAGTCGAGATAGTCGACGCCGTCGAGCGTCCGCGCCCCGTCGTCGTCGACCAGGGTCCCGAGCCCGACGCCGATCGCCAGCAGGAAGAGGATCGGATTGAGGACGGTCGTGACGATGCTGCCCCGCCACACCTGGCGATAGGCGAGCGCGCGGTGTTCGGCGATGCGCATGAACCGGGGCGTCGATCGATGACGACCCGACGTCGGCGCCGTCATGCCTCGACGAGGGAGCGGCCCGTGAGCCGCAGGAACACGTCTTCGAGCGACGATCGCCGGATCAGAGTGCTCGCCGGCTGCAGTCCGGTGTCGTGGATCGCGGCCAGCGCAGCATCGCCGTCGTCGGCGTACACCAACACGCGGTCCGGCAGCACCTCGCGGGTGTGGGGCAGCTCGTCGAGTCTCGTGGCGGCACGGTCGAGCTCGTCGAAGTCGGCAAAGCGGAGCTCGAGCACCTCCCGGGTGCAGTGCCGCTCGATCAGCGCACGCGGTGACCCCTCGTCGGCGATCCTGCCGTTGTCCATGATGACGAGGCGATCGCAGAGCTGTTCGGCCTCGTCCATGTAGTGGGTGGTGAGGATCAAGGTGACCCCGCGCTGTTTGAGACGGTAGAGACGATCCCAGACCATGTGGCGAGCCTGTGGGTCGAGGCCGGTGGTCGGCTCGTCGAGGAGCAACACGTCGGGCTCGTTGATCAGCGCCCTGGCAATGGTCAGGCGTCGCTTCATCCCGCCCGAGAGCGGCTCGACCCGGTCGTCGGCCCGGTCGGCGAGACGGGTGAACTCGAGCAGGGCCTCGGTGCGCTCGCGGATCACCCGCCGGGGCAGATCGAAGTAGCGGCCGTAGACCAACAGGTTGTCGCTCACGGTGAGCTCGGTGTCGAGGGTGTCCTCCTGGGGCACGACGCCGAGACGACCTCGGATGGAGGGCCCGTCGTGGTCGGGGTCGAGGTCGAGCACCGACAGCTCGCCGTCGTCGCGAGGTGAGACACATCCGATCATCCGCATCGTCGACGACTTGCCGGCGCCGTTCGGCCCGAGGAAGCCGAACGACTCTCCCGCCGCGACGTCGAAGTCGATCCCGTCGACCGCGACGAGCGACCCGAACCGCTTGGTGAGCCCCCGAGCGCGCACGAGAGCAGCTGTGTCGACCACGCGCGCTCACGCTACCGGTCGGGGCGACCTGCTCGTGTCGTTTTCGGAACCGTCCGGTCGGGCGGTCAGGAGATCGCCACGCCGAGCAGTCGGGAGCGGCGGACGGCTCGCATGCCGCTGGTGAGGCTGATGGCTGCCGCGATCCACGCGATCAGGCCGATGAGGAACGTCGAGGCAGCCGAGGCGCCGAACAAGGTGCCGGTCGACTGGGTGTAGGACAGCACGATCATCGGCAGCGTGACCAGCCCCGAGGCCTGCTGGGCGGCGATCGTCGACCGCACCCGGGCCGAGAGCCGCAGGACGAGTGTCATGGCGAAGATGAGGAACGGCGGGACGAACCACAACATGAGCACCCACCAGTCGTTGGTCGGGAAGAACCAGCCGCCGACCTTGGGTCCGACGATCGAGTTGACCAGCACGGCGTAGATCCCGAAGCCGACGAACGTCGCGGCGTAGCCGGGGATGAAGCTCGCCAGGAGCTTGCCGACGTAGATCTCGTCGGTGCGGGCCGGGGAATGGGCCAAGAATTCACCGGTGCCCCGCTCGCGTTCGCCGACCATGGTGGCGGCGCCGATCGCGGTCGAGATCGTGAGCGGCACGATCACCGCCAGCGGCGCGAACAGGTACACCGCGAGGGCGTACTGGGTCCGTGCCGACGGCGTCGACCCCTGGATGGCGGCCTGGGCCTTCGCCGGCAACACGTCGAGGGTCTCGGAGATCCGTTGGACGGTCGGTACGTCGCCGAGGGCGTCGATGGCCAGCAACAACATCATCGGGAGGATCACGAAGAAGATCGCGGACAGCGCAGCGAGGGGGATGAGGAAGTCCTTCGACTTCAGGAGCTGCCTGAGATCGGTTCGCATGATCGTCAGGATCCGGTGGCCGTTCACGACGATGCTCCGAACTCGACGCCCGCGGCCCGATCGCGGCGGATCCGGAAGTACAGATCCTCGAGCGACGGGTTCTCGGGGTCGACCCTGGTGAGTCGGACACCCGCGCCGACGAGCGCAGTGACCAGGTCGGCGATGTCGTCGGCGCCGTCCACCTCGACCCGCACGAAGTCGCCCTCGCGTGTGGCCGTGATCCCGGTTGCCTCCATCGTCGCCGCAGGGACGCCGTCGATCGCGTCGAGCAGCACGGCCGGCCGGGGCCAGTACATGGCGATGAGATCCTGCTGGCTGCCCGCCACCAACGAGCTGCCGTCCTCGAGCATGACGACTTGGTCGGCCAGGCCCTCGGCCTCTGCCAGCAAGTGCGTGCACATCACGACGGTGCGGCCGTCGTCGGTGAGCTCGCGGATGAGCGACAGGACGGCGTGGGACGACTCCGGGTCGAGGCCCGAGGTCGGTTCGTCGAGCAACAACAGTTCCGGATCGTGGAGGATCGCGCGGGCCAGCGCGAGTCGGGTCTTCATGCCCGTCGAGTAGCCGCCGACCTCGAGCTCGAGCGCGTGGTCGATTCCGAAACGGGCGGCTGCCTCGCGCATGCGTGCGTCCTGGTCGCCGTCGATCTCGTACAGCCGGGCGGCGTAGCGCAGGTTCTCGAGCCCGGTCAGGCGGTCGTAGAGGGAGGGTTTGGCCGCGACGACGCCGCATCGCCGCCGAACGTCCTCGCCGTGTTCGAGGGGGTCGACGCCGAACGTCTCGCACCGGCCGGCGTCGGCCGGCAGTGCACCGGTGATCAGACGGATCGCCGTCGTCTTGCCCGCGCCGTTCGGGCCGAGGAGCACGGTGATCTGGCCATAGGCGATCTCCAGGTCGAGCTGGTCGAGCGCGTTGATGTCGCCGAAGGCACGGTCGACGCCCTCGAGGCGGACGGCGGGGGCGGGCGCGGGTGTCGGGACCGTGGGCGGATGCACGGCGAGATCTGTCACATCAGTCTCATCGGCACCTTTCCGGTCCGATTGAGCCCGAAGTGGCCGGTCAGCCCGGTGCTCTCCACAGCTCGGTGCTCGGGTTGAACTGGCTCCATGCGAACCAGAACGACTCCTGGTGAACGACGAGGTCGCCCTCGACCCTGATCTCGATGGCACCCTCCGCGCCGCTCGTGACCGCGACGCCGTCGACCACGACCTCGTCGCCGTCGTCGAGGGCCGCTTCGACCTCTGCGACGGGGAAAGCCACGACCCGGTCGTCGACGGCCACGCCGAGGACGCGGGTCTGTGCTCCGAGTCGATCGTCGACGTCGCCGATCGGGAAGATCGGACCGTTCGCATCACGGTCGCCGAGCGGGTCCAGGTCGTAGGTGCGGCCGATGCCCCCGTCTTCGGCCACGATCGTCGTCTCGGGGTGGGTTGCCTTCCAGTCGGCCCAGGTCGTGACGCTGAGCTGGGTCCGTTCGAGCACGACACCGGCATCCTGGAGGGGGCCGCTGACCGCCTGTCCCTCGAAGGTGTCGAAGTACGACCCCGACTCGATGTCGTACATGATCTTGTTCGACCGCCGCAGCAGGCCCGACGTGCGCAGGAGCAGCGGTGTCACGGTGGCCCCGGTCACGTCGTCGGTGAAGAAGGCCTCGGCCGACCCGCACAGGGTGCAGTAGGGGATGCCGAGCCGCCGGCCGCCGAGTGTGTCGTTCACCATCTCGTGCACCTCCATGATGTTCTTGGGATAGGCCCGGGCCTCGCCGCCCACCACGATGCCGAACACCACACGGTCGTCGGGATACCAGTCGCCGCCTGCGGCATCGGTGACTGCAGGGTCGTCGAGGGCGGGGATGCAGCCGCGCGAACACCCGCCGCCGAGCGGAGCGTCGTCTATCAGGACCCCGCCCCAGCTGACCTCCCGCCAGTCGACCGCCGCATCGGCCTCGTCGAACAACACGGCCCACTGTGGTTCGACGAGCTCGAGTGTCTCGCGTTTCACGGCCAGGTAGCCGGGCGGCTCGGGGATGTCCCAGGCGAGCAACTGGTTGGTGAGATCGATCCAGGCCGTCTGGGGCTCGAGCTCCAGGCCGGTCAGCACCTCGGCCTGTCGTTCGGCGGCATCGCCGATGATCGTGCCGCTCGCGATCCGCAGCAGATCGGCGAGAACCCACGCACCCCGCACGTCGGCTATCTCCGGGGAGGCCGTGGCCGCGAAGCCGGGCGATGGCCCGCCGATCTCGCGAGCGATCGTCTCGAAGGCGCGGGCGGTCGCCTCGTCGACCGGACCCTCGGGCACCGCCGGCCGGGCGGGCCCGACCGGTGCGCCGGTTGCCTCGTCGGGATCCGGGGTGCCGGTGGCATCGGTGCTGGCACCCGAACACGCTCCGGCCAACAGCATCGCCGCGACCGCGACGGCTCCGAGGCGCGCGAACCCGTCGATTCCCATGAAGTGGGAACGTCGGCCGACGACACGGTGTTCCATGACGTCGCAGCCCGGATCATCTGATGAGTGGCTGGGACCGAGCCGTTCGGGGTTGGTCCCATGGCGGCCCGAATTCGCTAGTGTCGGCGCCACCGAATTCGGAGGTTCGATGGATCTGACGCTCGTGGTGATGGCAGCGGGGCTGGGGAGTCGATTCGGTGGCACGAAACAGCTGGCCGAGGTCGGGCCCGACGGTGAGGCCTTCCTCGACTTCGCTATCGATGATGCCATCGCAGCCGGAGCCACCCGGGTCGTCCTCATCATCCGCACCGATCTCCGCGACGATGTGCAGGCCCACCTCGACCGGCGCCCCCACGGCGTGCCCATCACCTTTGTGTACCAGGACGAGATGGGCCCGCCGCGCGACAAGCCGTGGGGAACGGCGCACGCCATCCTGGCCGTGGCCCCGGTCGTCGACGGTCCGTTCATGGTGGTCAACGCCGACGACTACTACGGCGCCAGCTCGTACCGGGCATTGGCCGATGCGATGGTCGATCTCCCGGAGGACCGCGCGCTGCTCGTGGCGTTCGAGGCCGGCCGAACCCTGCCCGTCGAGGGCAGCGTCAGCCGAGGCGTGTGCAGCACCGACGGCGATGCCCTCGTCGAGCTGATCGAGACACACGAGATCAGCGCCGGACCCGACGGGACCATCGAGGTGGCGGGCGAGCCGTCCGACCTCGACGGCGACACGCCGGTCTCCATGAACATGTTCGGTCTGCCGGGCGCGTTCCTCGACTGGCTCCCCGACCGGTGGGAGACGTGGTTCGCCGACAACGGTCATGGCGAGAAGACCGAGTTCCTGTTGCCGACCGTCATTGCCGAGCTGATGGCCGAGGGTGCGCTCGACGTTCGTGTGGTGACGACGAGTGAGGATTGGATCGGAGTGACCAATCCGGCCGACCTCGAAGCTGCACGCGAGCTCCTCGCGGTCAAGCGACGGGGCTGAACCCGACGTGGCGCCGTCCTCGAGGCCGTGAACGACGACAGGCTCGGGCGGCTGTGGGCATACGAGCAGATCCGTCAGCTCGTTGCCAGGTACGCCCACGCCGTCGACACCCGCGACCTCGACTCGTTGGTCGCGCTCTTCGTCGACGACGTCCACGCCGGTCGGGGCCAACGGGGGCGCGGTGCACTGCGGGCGCAGTTCGACGCGTCGCTCACCGAGGTGGGGGTGACCATCTTGTCGGTCGGCACCCATGTGATCGACCTGATCGACGACGACCACGCAACCGGCGCGGTGTACTGCCGGGGCGAGATCCAGGTGGATGATCGCTGGATCGTCCAAGCCATCCGGTACGACGACACCTACGAGCGCCGCGACGGCGACTGGCTCTTCGTGCGTCGCCACCACCAGCTGTTCTACGGCGCCGAGGCGGCTGTGAACCCGCTGGGCCTGCCGGCGGCGAACTGGCCCGAGAACCACGAGGGGCTGGGCTCGCTGCCCTACAGCGACGACAGCTGGAGAACATTCCGGAATCGGGACCAAGATCGGCCGTCCACGGGTTGACAGTCCCCGAGGCGAGCCGAACGGCGCGCCCACCTAGCCTTAGGAATACGATCGGCACCGGGAGGTAGCCATGGGACTGTTCGGACGCAACAAGACGACGATGCCCGACGCGGCAGATGCGCTCGGAGGCCGCGAGTCGGCGATGGGGGTTCCCGCCGCACACTTCGTCACCGGCAACACGCTCACCCCACCCTTCCCCGACGGCTTCGAGCAGGCCCTGTTCGGCATGGGCTGTTTCTGGGGCGCCGAGCGCAAGTTCTGGGAGGCCGAGGGCGTGTTCACGACCGCGGTCGGCTACGCAGCCGGGTACACGCCGAATCCGACGTACGAAGAGGTGTGCAGCGGCGCCACCGGGCACAACGAGGTCGTCCTCGTGGTGTTCGACCCGACTGTGATCAGCTACGAGCAGGTGCTCGTGCTGTTCTGGGAGAACCACGACCCGACCCAGGGCATGCGCCAGGGCAACGATGCCGGCACGCAGTACCGATCGGGGATCTACACCTTCGACGACGCGCAGCGGGC
>JAOTZB010000063.1 GCA_029861625.1 Acidimicrobiia bacterium | reverse complement strand
AACACCGCGGTGGCTCTCGGGTCCGGGGCCCAGGCGTGAACGAAAGCCGTCGGCCGCTGAGCCTGACGGCTCGACAGCGCCCAGATCAGTCGCGGGCGTCGGCGGAGCTGCGCCAGATGTCGGGGTCGGTGCCCCCGCCGCCGTGGGCCGAGTCGAGCTCGGCGGCCTCCGCTCGCAGGCGGTTGCTGCGGGCCCGGGCGTCGACGTACTTGCGATAGGCCTTGGCGGCCGCAGCGTCGAGCTCGACCAGCTCCTGCTCGAGGGCAGGCCGCTCCTCCGGGTCGAGCTCACCGTCGAGGCGGACTCGCACCGCCTCGGCTTCGACGAGCAGGCGAGCCGCCTGCCGGTCGAGGTCGGCAACCCACTTGGCGGCCTCCTCGGCCTGATCGGTTGCCCGCGCCAGGGCCGCCAGCACGGACTCGTCGGGCTCCGCGTCGAGCTCGGGGGTGTCGGTCGCGAGGATCATCACTGCCAAGGGCAGGCTCTCCACCAGCATGCCGAGTGGCGTCTCGAAGGGCCCCATGGCGTTCCCGCGACGCACCCGCAGGGGCGCCAGCGCCAGGGTGGCGCCTCCCATCGCGGTGGTGAACGCGGCGGGCGTGGGGTCGACCGGGACCACGTCGGCGGTGATCCGCGCCGCCTCGATCAGGGCGGCGACGCGCTCGAGCTCCTCGGGATCGTCGCTCTGGGGCACATGCACGACGATGGCGGCGTCTTTCCAGTCGTCGTGGCGACGACACAGCCAACCCAGCAGCGTGGTCAGCTGGCCGACCTGATCGTCGGACCACCACAGCGCGATCGACCGCTCGCTCGGCGGCGTGGATTCGAACTGCGCCCAGGCGTCGTCCCGGACGTTGAGCACCGCGACGTTGGTGCCGAAGCGCACGCAGTTCTGGAGCATCGACCCGTAGGTCTGGCGATCGGCCTCCGAACCCCGCAGGTCCCGCACCCCGAACACGGTCAGGTTGGGCCGCACGTCGCCGATCCCGTGCGCCTGCACCAGGGCCTGGACGCCGACCTCGTCGTCCCCGACCGCCAGCACCCGGGCGAAGCCGCTCTCGACGAGCTCGTCGACCTCGGCGCTCAGGTCCTCCTCGATCTCCTGCGCCTGCCGGCGCCACCGGGGGCCGGACCCCTCCAGCATGCGCACCGCGGTGATGAACCCGGAGTCTCCTTCGAGCCAGGAGGTCATGGTGATCATTCGCCGACGGTTGGTCGGGTCCCGGGGGACGAAGGCGAGGATGCACGGCCGCCAGTCGCGCGTGCCCGTCGGCTCGGCGGCGAGCGAGTGGAGGTGATGTCGGGCCCGCGTGTAGTGGTGGGAGCCGGCGCTGTCGACCCATCGAGCGGGCACGTCGCGTCGTCGTAGGTAGCTGTAGAGCCCCATCAGGACCAGCGCCGCCAGCGTGCCTGCTACCGGGTTGATGGCCACGATGGCGACGCCGCATGCGAGTGTGCCGGCGAGGCTGGCGCGGTGGTCGCCCCACCGGAAGCGGGGCCGGAACGACGTGCTCCCGGCCCGGAACTCGAAGTAGGTGGCGTAGTTGATCATCCCGTAGCTCGCCAGGAAGAACATCGAGATCACCGGCGCGATGGCGTTGAGATCGCCCGCCGCCACCGTCACCAGCGCGATCACCGCCGATACGGCCAAGGCGCGACGCGGGTTCTTGGCGGGCCCCGCGCCCACCGCGAACCGCTCGAGCCCGGGCAGCACCCGGTCCTCGCCCAGTCGCTGCAGCACCCGGGGACCGCCCAGGGTCGACGCCAACGCCGACGACAACGTGGCGGCAAGCACACCAACGACCATGGTCCACTCGGCCGGCGACAGGTCGCCCATGACCGTGGTCGTGTCGGCCACCAGCACCGAGGCCGGCGCGCTTCCGGCGAGGAGCACCATCACCCCGAGATAGACCACCGTGGACAAGCCGACGGCAGCGAAGGTCCCGCGCGTGATCGAGCGGCTGGGCGTGCGGAGGTCGCCCGACATGGCCACGCCCTGGCTGAACCCGGTCACCGCGGGGAAGAAGATCGCGAACGCCTCCCAGAAGCCCACGTCGGAGTCGGGCCGGCCGAGGTTGTCCGAGAAGCGGTCGCCGTCGAAGTCGCCGGTGGCGCCCAAGAAGAACGAGACCAACGCCACGACGAGCAGGACCATGACCAGGTACTGCAGCCGCGTGGCCAGGTCGGCGCCGACGTACGCGACCCCGGTCAGGATCACCACGAGCCCAGCGGCCACCAGCTGGATCAACGCCGAGCTGTCTCTGTCGAACGCTGCGACGAGGGCCTCGGCGAAACCGATGGCGTAGAAGGCGATCGACACCGAGATCGCGAGGTACAGCACCACGCCGATGGCACCGCCGAACTCGATGCCGAGGGTGCGGGAGATCAGGTAGTACTCGCCACCCCCGCCGACCCGCATGTTGGTCGCCACGACCGCCAACGAGATGCTCGTGAGCACCGACACCGAAGTGGCCAGGGCCAGGATGAGGAGCGCCCGAGCCAACCCCACCGAGCCCACCACGTAGCCGACCCGGAGGAACAGGACCAGCCCGAGGATCGTGAGGATGCTCGGCGTGAACACCCCGCCGAAGGTGCCGAGGGTCCCACCGGGCGGCGGCTTCACGGGTCTCCGGCTGGCGGTCATCGGGGGCGCTCCACGTTCAGGCGGTCGCTCAACTCACACCGGGCGTCGTCACGGGCGTCGAGACTAGCGGGCGTCCTCCGCGGTCAGCTCCAGGTGAGGATGGCCGTGTCGGGGTCAGCGCCCGGATGCCTGCCGAGAACGGCATCAGACCGGGTTAGCGTGGCGGCCATGGTCGATCGACTGGAGCCGGAATTCCCGTTCCGCGAGTTCCTCGGCTTCGACATCGAACACGGTGAGGGGGTCCGGCACCGCGACGTTGACGGTGGACGAGCGCCACCTCAACCCCAACGGCGTAGTGCACGGCGGGGTGCCGTACGCGATGGTCGACACCGCCATGGGAGCGGCGACGACGAGCGTGCTGGCGGAAGACCAGGTGTGCGCCACCATCGAGATCCACACCCGCTACCTCGCCAGGTGCGTGGGCGGGACGCTGACGGCTACTGCGACGGTGCGACGGGCCGGTCGTCGAATCGTTCACCTCGCCGCGACCGTCACCGACCAGGACGGGACCGAGATCGTGCTGGCCACGGGCTCGTTCGCAGTCCTCTCCCCTCCCACCTGAGGGCGACGAGTAGCCGCTCAGGTGGCGCCTCGATCTGCCCAGCTCACCGCCAGCACTATGCACCGTCGGTGCGTGTCACCGAAGTGCCGGTCGGGGACACCAATAACTAGGGCGGCGTTTGGCGGCAACGGGCAGTCAACGTGGACCTCACCATGAGCCGCGGCGGCTCGGTGTGACGGTCGAGTGAACTCGCAGCTGAGCTAGCGTCCCTTCATGGCCGAGGACATGGTTCCCATCATGCGGGTGGATGACGGGATGGAAACCGCGAAGTGGTACGCCCGCATGGGATTCGAGATCGTCGGCCAGCACCGGTTCACGCCCGAGCTTCCCCTCTACCTGTTCCTCGAACGCAACGGCGTCCAGCTCCACCTGTCAGAACACACCGGCGACGCCACCCCCAACACACTCGTGTACTTCTGGGTCGACGATGTCGACAGCATCGCCAGCGAGTTCGGCGTCGAAGTACGAGAGCAGCCCTGGGCGCGTGAGATCGAGCTCACTGACCCTGACGGCAACCGGCTACGCGTCGCGACCGGCTTCAGCAACTAGCCAGAGCCAGCAGGCACTGCGGTCGGGGCCCCGTGGAAGAGCTCTTCTTGCGCGCGCCGTGCGCGCGTGGCGTCGGCGAACGGCGGTCACCTACGCGAAGCTGCAGTCGACCCGAGGCGTCTGTTGACCAGGCGTTTCGCGCGAATCGCCAGCTCAGCGCGCCGCGCTGGAAGTGCTTTGGGAGCAGGGGGTCACCGGTTCAAATCCGGCCAGCCCGACAGGAAAACCGCGAGTGTCCCAGCCACGTCGGTATGCTGATCTGCATGCACAGCACGAGCGTCAGAATCGACGTCGAAACCCATCGAGAGCTGAAGCGTCTTGCCGCTGCGCTGGGCGCGACCGTCGGAGAGACCGTGAGTCTTGCGGTACGCCGGCTTCGTCAAGACCAGATCGGCGCCCAGCTGAAGGCCGATCTCACTGCCGAAGAGGTCAACTGGCTCGATGCTGAGCTCGGGTGACGTCGTCGAGCTCGATCTCGGCTCGCCGACAGGACGCGAGGCCGGCTTCCGGCATCCGGCCGTCGTCGTGACCGCCCAACGCATCCTGGACACCGAACCCTCGGTGATCCAGGTTGTCCCGCTGACCACGACGATCAGAGGATTCCAGTCCGAGATCGACCTGGAGCCCGATGAGACCAACGGCCTCACCCGCACGTCGGCGGCGCAGTGCCAGCACATCCGGGCCATCTCGACGGGGCGGGTCGAGGAGGTACGCGGCAACGTCGGCTCCATTCCGATCACTCAGATCCGCGAGTTGCTGGGCACGATTCTCGACGTGCCGACCTAACTCGCGGGGCTGCGGATTCGCTCCAATTGCACCGTGCCCCTTGACCCTCTGCTGCAGGAGAAGGTTTATGGTCGCAGCATGGACATCACGCTGCAGTACATCGACGACTGTCCCAACTGGAAGACCGCCGATGACCACCTGCGGGCGTTGCGCGCCGAGCTCCCCGATCTGGTGGTGACCCATCAGCTGGTCAACACCCCGGACGAGGCCGAAGCCGTCGGCTTCCGCGGCTCACCGAGCATCCTCGTCGACGGCATCGACCCGTTCGCCGACCCGGGCGCGCCGGTCGGGCTGTCGTGTCGCGTGTACCAGACCCCCGACGGTCCGGCCGGCTCGCCAACCATCGATCAACTGCGCGCGGTGCTCACCCGTGCATGACGACGGCCTCCCTGGGCGGATGGAGCTCGCCCGGCAGCTCGACAAGCATGGCGACGCTCCATCGGAGGCGGTCGCCGCGATTCAACGCCACGGATTGTGGTCACTCCTGGGAGGCAGGCCGGTGAGCGTTGCCCGCGTCGCCGAGCTGAGTGACCTCACCCACGAGCAGGTCCGAGCAGGTGTTGCCGGGCTCGCAGGGGCAGTCGGGTCCTCGGCGATGAGTCGCGTTTGTGACCAGACTGGTCGTCATGACCGCTGAGTCACGCGACGCTGAGCTCGGGCCGGTCGCGGCCGAGATCGTGGCTCACTACGAGTCAGCCGACGAGGCTGGACGCCTCGACACCGGTCTCGGTCGGCTCGAACGCGAGCGAACCCGGCGACTGGTCGAGCGCTTCATGTCACCACCTCCTGGCGTTGTGCTCGACGTCGGTGGCGGAGCTGGTGTACATGCGATCTGGCTGGCCGGGCTCGGGTACGAGGTTCATCTCTCGGACCCGGTGGCGAGACACGTCGAACAGGCGAAGGAGAATGCAGCAGAGAGCGGTTCGCCGCTCGCGTCGGCCGTGGTCGGCCACGCCGGAGATCTCGACCACGGCGACGGGACCGCAGACGCGGTGTTGGCCTTCGGGCCGCTCTACCACCTGCCCGATCCGGCCGATCGAAGCCGCGCCCTCCAGGAAGCAGCTCGCGTCCTGCGAGCGGGCGGCTGGTTCTTCGGAGCCGCAATCTCCCGATTCACATCGCTGGTCAATGCCCTGCGCGAGGGGCTCCTCGACGACACCACCTTCCTGTCGATCGTGGACGGTGACCTCGACACCGGCCACCACCGCAACCCGTCACCGGATAGGGACTTCTTCACCACCGCCTACGTGCACCGCCCCGACGAGCTCGCGACCGAAGTCGGAGCCGCCGGCTTCGACGACGTCCAGATCATCGCTGTCGAGGGTGTCGCGTGGGCCGTCGACGACTTCGATGCGCGTTGGGCCGATCGTCGCTCACGCGACGAGCTGCTCCGTCTCGTCGAGCGCACCGAAACCGAGCCGGCGCTTCTCGGTGCGAGCACCCACCTCCTCGCCGTGGGCCGCAAGCCGCAGTGACGCTGTTGGCCGGGTCGACTCCTAACGAACCGTGTCCTGCAGCGCCGTCTCGCGGGAGTGTGGGTCGTATTCACCCGGCGCGACCCCGGTGAGATCGAGCAGGTGCTGGCGTTCCGCACCAGTGCGGCTGCGGGTGACGACCAACAAGATGCTGGGGAGGACGAGGAGTGACACGAGGAGGGAGAAGACGATCATCACCGCGGTCAAGACGCCGAAGGTGACGAAGATCGGCATGGGAGCCAAGGCCATGACGGAGAAGCCGATGATCGACGAGAGTGCCGACACCGCGAGCGCGCCGCCGGTGCCTTCGCCGGCGCGGCGCAGCGCCGGGAACCGGCTGGGTTCGTGCTCGAACTCCTCGCGGAAACGCATGGTGAAGTGGGTCGAGTAGTCGATTCCGACGCCGACGGCGATGGCGGCGATCGTGGCGGTGACGACGTTGATCTTGTAGTCGGCCCACCACATGAACCCGTAGACCCAGCCCACGACCAACAGGATCGGCGTGACCGCGGCCAGTCCATACTTGATCGAGCGCATGAAGACCGAAGCGAGCAGCGCGCACAACACGAGCGCGACGGGCAGTGCCAGGAGCATGGCCTCGGTGAATGCGTCGAGGCCGTCCTGACTCGTGATGGCTTCACCCGAGACGCTGACCACGGTGAGCGAGGCTCCTGCCGCCGAGGCCTCCAGCGATGCGGCGGCGTCATCGAGGCCGGCGCGGGCATCGAGGATGATCGCGTCGTCGGTGAAGGTCGGGATACCGACTTGCACGAGCGTCGCATAGGTGCCGGCACCGTCGGTCCACAAGAGCTCGGTCACGCTTTCGGCGGAATACGCCACGAATCCGTCATCGGTCGAGAGCCCGTCGGCGAGAACAAGATCGTAGATGGCCGCGACCTGAGCGGCCGAGTCCGGTAGACCGTCGCCGTCGACGTCGGTGACCTCCACTCCCGCGGCCGCCATGGCGGCGGGAGAAGCGACCGCGGTACGCACGATCGAGACTGCGTTGTCCTGTTGCAGCGTGACGTCGCCGTTCAGATCCCGCGACAGGTAGTCGTCCGCGGCTGCAGCCTCGGACGCGTCGAGCTGGACGACGACGTCATCGAGCGCGGCCAACGTGTCGGGCTGGGTGAGATCACCCTCGACGTAGATGAATCCCGACCCGACGCCGCTGCTCTCGCCGAAGTGCTCGTCGAACAGGTCGAGGCTCAGGATCGGGTCACTGTCCTCGGAGAAGAAGTCGGTGAACGAGAACTCCGTCTTGACCTGGGTGAACGCAATCGCGCCCAGGACGGCGAGGGCGACCGTGACCGGGATGGTGAAGACCCGCCAGCGGGCGAGGAAGTGAACCACGTCGCCCGCGGCCTTGAACCCGTGGCCGGCACCCTTGATGACCGCGCCGGTGGGCCGACCGGCCGCGGCCGCCTTCGCGTAGATCCGTCGGGTCCAGCGGATCGGCAGGTAGATGAACAACGGGATGAACACGACAAGGGCGCCGACACCAATCGCCGGTGCGCCCACGCTCATGGCCACCACGACACCCGCGAACAGCGACATCACGATGAACCCGAGCTTGTAGGGGATCATCAGGCCCCGATCGAGTGGCGGGTCACCCAGGCTGTCCTCGATGGTCAGCAGCCACCGCGGCACCACGATGCCCAGGATGGCGAATCCGATGAGCAGCGCGATGGCAGTGCCGATACCGAACTGCACGATCGCCTGGATGCCGGCCACGCCGTTGGAGATGAATGCAGCAGCCGACGAAATGACCGCCAACACCAACGCCGGGAACACCAGGGTCATTCCGCGAGGGTAGGAAGCACTGCGGCTCAGCCCGGCAACCTGCTGTTCGCGGGCGCGACCGCTCGCATGCACGAAGAAGTCCACACCGAACGCGATCACCGAGACGGGCGCAATGAAACCGAGCAGCAGCCCGCCCTCGAACCCGAGCACCGTGAGGACCGCGTTGTACCACAACATCGTGATCGCCAGGCCCACGCCGACCAGCGCCGCAGCCCAGTAGGAACGCAACAACGCACCGACCAACACCAGGATCCCAACGACGGCCAACAACACGAACGGCATCGACTCGGCGAGCTGTTCTTCAGAGGTGAGACCGACGTCGATCGCCACGCCCAAGGTTCGGCTGGTCGACTGGTCGCCCTGCAGCTCGGTCTGCACGTCGCGCAGGAACTCCTCGCCGTCGAGGCCGATGTCGCCGAAGCCCTGGGCTTCGGTGTCACGACCGCCGAAGCTCGTCAGATCGAGAACCGCCGTCGCGCTGAACGCCGGTGCCTCCCAGACCACGATCTCCTGCCCGCCGACCTCGCCGACCCGGCTGGTGGCCAGCTGCGACAACGTGTCGCGCAGCGGACTGCCCACCGCACCCTCACCGAGGATCTCGGCCAGCGCGATCTTCACATCGGCATCGGTCGCCGCTTCCAGGCCACCCGGCACGGCATCGTCCACCTTGTCTGCGAGCGAGAAGACACCATCGACCTCCTCGCCGAGCTCGGAACGGAACTGGACAGCGAGATCGGGGGTGAGCTCGCCGTTGGAGCGCAACGAGTCGGAGCTCCGCTTGAACTCGAGCAACACGTCACGAGTGAGTGCGTCGCCCCCGTCCTCGGCCTCGACGATGAACAGGGCGCTCTCGATGGGCGACGAGTTCACGAACCGTTCGTCGGCCAGGTCTCTGGTGTCGTAGATCTCCCCGGACGGGTCGAAGTTCGGATCGTCCTGCGAACGCGATGCAGCCAATGGCACCGCCACGACCGTCAACACGACCATACCGATGGTGATGAGCTTGACGTGAGTGTTGATCCACTCGAAGAAGGACGCAGTGCGCCCGCCCGACTCGGATGCGTGCTGAACCGTCATGACGTGACCCCCACCGCTCGCTCGACATTGCTACCCGCCGCTGCGCTTCATTGTTACCACGCCCGACTGCGACGATCAGCTCCCATTTCGGCTGGCCGGATGGGAGAGAGCCAATGGTCGCTCGGTCGGGTGGGGCCGAGCGAGGGGCGTGACACTGTGATAGGGCAATTCCATGTCGGGCGGGCCCGGCGGCGACATCGAAAGGCAGCCATGATCGAACGTCTCACCCAGCGCACGATGTTTCTCACCTTCGCGGTTTTGTGCATCGCAGGCATCATCGACGGGATCCGAGTGGACTCGCCGAGCACCGCCGTCCTCTTCGGGATGGTATTCGTCGTAGGCGCGGCCATCGGCCGGCAGCGCGCGTCGAGCCGCCCTGTCCACGTCAGACCCGATCTCCGTGAGTGGCTGGACGACACCGCCTCGCTCACGGGCGAGTCCATCGAGGAGCTGAGCAACGCCGCGCTCAGTAGCTACCGGGCCGGCTTGGGGAGCCACCATGGCGGCTGAGCTCGGCGATCTCGTCGTCCGGCTCGATGGCAGCGGCATCGCGAACGCCGCGGCCGGCGGAAAGGGTTCTGCCCTCGATCGCCTGGTCGCTCTCGGCGCCAACGTTCCGACCACCAGCGTCATCACCACGGCTTCCTATCGGGAGTTTGCCGCCGACCCCGGCCTGGCGCTGCTGCTCGAGGAGCTCCGCACGGGTGAGCTGCCCTCCCCCGAGGATCATGAGCGCGAGAAACGGCGCGTCGACGAGGCGTTCCTCCAGGTCGAGCTGCCGTCGCGGATCGTCGCCGCCATCGCCGAGTACGGCCCCGAGGTGGGCAACGGCCACCTCATCGCCGTGCGCTCGTCGGCGACGGCCGAAGACACTGCTTCGGCGTCGTTCGCGGGCCAGTACAGCTCCTACCTCAACGTCGACGAAGACGGGGTGAGTCGGGCGGTGCGCCTGGTCTGGTCGTCGCTGTGGCACCCGGCTCCTCGCAGCTACCGCCGATTCCGCAGCATTTCCGAAGACGACCTGGCCATGGCTGCCGTCCTGATGTCGATGCTCGACCCCAGCCACGCGGGCGTGATCTTCACCACCGACCCCGGCGGTGCGCCCGACCACCTCCGGCTCGAGGTCGTCGAGGGCTTGGCCGAGTCGCTCGTCTCGGGCGAGGCAACGCCCGAGGCCTACGTGGTGGCGAGGGCGGGGGCCGTCGAGCACCTGGGCGGCATCGATCCGATGTTGGGCGAACTGGTGGCCGAGGCCATGCGCATCGAGGCCGAAGAGGATGCACCTCAGGACATCGAATGGGCGGTCGAGAACGGCGTTCTCTTCTTGGTGCAGGCCCGCCCGATCACCACCGACGCGGCGACAACCGGCACCGATGACGGCTTCGACGTGCACACCGGGCTCGATGCCACCGACACCACCGCCGGTATCGGGGAGACGTTGCCCGGTGTCCTTCCACCCCTCGACTGGGACATCAACTCCTGGGCCCTCGAGAACGGATTTCGTCGGCTCTTCAACCGGCTCGGAGGCTGTCCGGTGGGGCTGGCCGAGCCGCACGCGCTGATCGGTCGGTTCCGGGGCCGGGCCGCGCTGAACCTCGATGCGATGATGGTCGCGGCCGGATCCATCCCCGGTGCATCTCCCGAGGAGCTCCAACAGCAGTACTTCGGAGAGGCGGTCCGCACCGACGACGACCGACCGGCTCCGACGCCGGGCAAAGCCGGGGCCGCGCAGGGAGTCCGCACCCTGCGAGCTCGTCTCGCGGCGGCTCAGGAGTCCGAGGTGGTGATCTGCACGGTGAGCCGATTCCTCGACGACGAGCCCGATCTGGGGCCGCGCTCGGACGAGGCTCTCGTCGAGTACCGCGGTCGCCTGCTCCACCTGGCATCGCGCTGTGTGACAGCGGAGGTCTCGATCGCGGCGATGGCTACAGCGAGCTACCGAAGCATCGAGGTGTTCCTCACGAAATACATGGGCCAGGGTGAGGCCAGCCGCGGAGCCCAGCTCGTGACGGCTGGGAGTGGTGGTTCGCGGCGAGCAACGATCGCGCTCGCGATGGGGCCGCTGGTCGACGCCGCGAACGCCGATCCCGAGCTGCGAGCCGACACGGATTTCGACACGTGGCCCGAAGCCGAAGCCCATCTCGGTACGACTGGGCGCGGGCGCGTGTTCCTGGCGACGTATCAGCGCGCGCTCGAGCGGGCGGGCTCGACGTCGTACTTCGGCGGACCGACCTGGGCCGAGGTTCCCGAGCTGGCATGGCTGACGTTTCGCCAGCAGGCCACCACGCACGAGGACAAGGATGACGATGCGGCGCGTCAAGCCGCTCGCGATGAGATCGAAGCCCAGCTGGTCAGCGATCGTCACTGGACCTACAACCGTTGGGCCACCGGTCAGATCTTCGACGTTCGGCGTCGGTTCTTCCGGCGGGAGGCCGCCGACGCAGCAGAGCTCCTCGATCGGCGCGAGCACACGAAGGCCGCCATGTTGATGCTCGGCGGTGCCATGCGCCGCCTGAACCTCCAACTCGGCCGCCGACTCGTCGAAGCCGGGCGCATGGAGGAGATCGAAGACGTGACGCTGCTCGGCAATGCCGAGTTGGCCGAGATGGTCCGCGGCGGAGGACCGACCCTCGACACGATCGCCACCCGGCGTCGCCGGCTCAGCGCGGCCACCCTCGATGGCCCGTTGCCCCGGATCTTCGAGGGGTTGCCGGGAACCGTGCAGAAGCCCGAGATCGTCGGGGAGCACGTCGAGGGTTGGGGGGCGAGCCCCGGTCGTTACGAGGGACCGGTGCGAGTGGTCCGATCCGTCACCAAGAGTCAGCTCGTTCGAGGTGATGTCCTCGTGGCGAATGCGACCGATGCCTCATGGGCACCACTTTTCCTTCTCGCCGGCGCGATCGTTGTCGAGGAAGGCGGGCCGCTCTCCCATGCCGCAATCGTTGCGCGCGAGCTCGGCATGCCGGCTGTCGTCAACGTTCCCGGCATCGTCGACCGTCTCGACTGCGATCCGGGTTCGCTCATGCTCGCGGTCGACGGAACGACCGGAGAGATCGTGATCAGCACCGACGATGCCCCGGCGCAACCGACTCTCGGTGCCGGGGTGGCACCGTTGCGCTCACCCGCCGAACCCGAGCAGCAGCTCGGGCGCATGAACGTCTTCGTGACGGGGTTGATCGGGGCCGGCGCCCTCTTCTCGACCCTCATGGCTCTCACCGAGTCCAAGAGCAGCCGGCGAGGCCGTGCTCGTCTGTACCGCAAGGCGTATCCCATCGCGGAGACGATGAGCGAGGCCACTCGATCCGGCTACCTCGAGACGCGTGCCCGGCTCACCGGGATCAGACCGCGGAGCCACTACCTGATCGGCACGATCGTGCTCGTATCGGCGGCAATCGTGCTGGGCGGGATCTCGACTCGCGCGTACATCGCCGACGATGCCGGGGCTTCCTCGAACGTGGCGTTCTGGGCGCTGAGCATGTCAGGGGCTGCGACGCTGGGAATGGTCGGAATCTACTTCGGGAACGCGGTTGCCAGGTGGCCCCACGTGCTCCCGACGGTGCGACGCCTCGCGCCGTCACGACCAACCCGCGACCGCGTGTGGATCGACGCGATCGGCAAGCCGAAGCTCGGCGTGATCGCCGTCCTGTTGGGTACCGTCGGCGTGCTGGGAATCCTTGCTGCTCTCGCCGACAGCGTGCTGCTCGAAGTCGACCGGCCCATCTACGAGAACATCGACGCCGGCCGGGACGTCGATCGCTATGGGCCAGAAGTGTTGAACTGGCTCGGCCGGCCGATTGTCATCATTCCGCTCGCCGTTGCCATCGCGTTGGCGATGATCCGCTGCCGGGTGATAGCGCTCGCCTTTCCGCTGGCGGTCGTGGCGGCCGGTGTCTCGAACGTCCTGCTCGGCTACCTCGTGCGCCGTGATCGGCCTCCGCTCAGCGACCACTTCGGTGAGGTCACCTCGTTCCCGGGTGGGCACTTCATGCAGATGACCCTGCTGTTCGGCGTGCTTCCGATGGCCGCCTACATCATGAGCGGTGGGCGGGTGATCGTTCGGAGCATCACTGCGGTGCTCTCGGTCGCGCTGGTCGCACTGATCCTCACCGACACGTTCCGCACCGGTGGGCATTGGCCCTCGGATCAGCTCGCGGGCTTCCTGATCGGCTCATCGCTCGTCATCGCCATCTGGGGCCTCCGTACACCCGGGGAGCACCACGACAGCTGCTCGGGCTGCCCGTCTCAGGCGCCGCGACCGCCCGACACGAACTGACGGCGCCGGCTCGTGCCGGTCGGCCCAGTCGTCGCCGGTAGGCCTCACCGCCCGGCTCGCTGTGGCGATGGCGCCGGACGCACGTACCGTCTCGGCCATGGATTCGAACCTTGCCATCGAGGTCGTCGGCTACACGGCATCGGCGCTCATCGTTCTCTCGATCACCCAGAAGTCGATCCTCAAGCTGCGGCTGCTCGGCCTCATCGGAGCGCTCGTCTTCCTCACCTATTCGATCGCCATCGGCGCCTACCCGATCGCCGTCGTCAACGTCATCGCGGCTGCCGTCCACGGCTGGTATCTACGGAAGCTCATCCGCCGCAAGGAGGAGGTGTTTCGCATCCTCCACGTCCGACCGGACTCGAGCTACCTGCTCGACTTCCTCGACTTCTACCGTGACGAGATCCAAGGCCGTTTCCAGCCGGAGTTCATCTACGAGCCGAGCGAAGATCAGGTCACGGCATTCGTCCTGCGCGACATGGTTCCGGCCGGGTTGTTGATCGGCGAGGCAAAGGACGACGGCACGTTCGAGGTCAAGCTCGACTTCGTCATCCCCCAGTACCGGGACTTCAAGATCGGGAGTTATGTCTACTCATCTGACTCCGCGCTGCTCACCGGCATTGCGCCGACGTGTGTCTGGGCCGAAGCCTCGAACCGCGACCACGGCAGATACCTGCGTCGAATGGGTTTCTCCGAGTGCCCCGGAGCGCCCGGTCGCTACGAGATCCAGCTGGCGACGCCCGCCGCTGCGGCCGGAGCCGTCGCCTGACCGAGGGTCACGACGCCGGCAGCGTCAACCGGCTCCGGCGATCGCCATTCGCTGGAGCATCCAGCTGCTCAGTCGGCCGCCGCTTCACGGAACAAGCGGGCATACACGGCGGCCCACTCGGACGGATCGTCGCTGACCTGCGCCT
>JAOTZB010000356.1 GCA_029861625.1 Acidimicrobiia bacterium | reverse complement strand
TCGGTCGAACGCCACCCATGCCATGACCTTGCTGTAGATGAAGTGGGCTCGTCCGCCGCGCACCTCCCAGATGCCCTCGTCGGGTTGCTGCCAGTTGTCGCAGAGCCAGGCGAGGAGGTGTTGCTGGATGCGCCAGACGGCCGGGTCGGGTTCAATGCCGGTCTCGCGGGCGTGGTGCATGGCGTCCATGACCTCGCCGAAGACATCGATCTGGAGCTGGTCATGGGCGCCGTTGCCGACCCGCACGGGCCGCGAGCCGGCGAAGCCGTCCAGCCATTCGAGCTCGGCCTCGGCGAGGCGTCGTTCGCCTGCGATCCCGTACATGATCTGGAGGTCAGCTGGATCGCCGGCGACAGCCCGAGCCAGCCAGTCGCGCCAGCCGATGGCTTCGTCGAGGCAGCCACCTCGTAGCAGCGCCAGCAGGGTGAATGTGGCGTCGCGCAGCCAGCAGTACCGGTAGTCCCAGTTCCTCGTGCCGCCGATCCACTCGGGCAACGAGGTGGTGGGGGCGGCCACGATCGCTCCCGTTGGCGCGTAGCTGAGTGCCTTGAGCACGACGAGTGAGGCGCGCACGTCGTCGCGGTAGCGCCCGTCGTAGTCGAGGTGACCTGCCCAGTCTTCCCACCAGCTCGCGGTGTCCTCGATCGCGGCGACGGCGTCGATCGCGTCGGGGGCAGGCTCGTGGGACGGGTGCCAGGCCAGGTCGAACCATACGGTGTCACCGTCGGAGATCTCGAAGTCGGCCACCGTGGTGTTGCCGTCTTCGTACACAGCGGCGGGGGTGCGCAAGGTCAGCGCATCAGGCCCGGCGGTCGCTCGCATGGCGTCACCGTGTCGTTGCACCCAGGGCACGGCCGAGCCGTAGTCGAAGCGGACACGCAATTCCATCCGGACCGGCACGGTGCCGCTGCGACCGCGCACGATGCGCACGATCCGCTGACCCGGACCCGTGGCGACGAGTGCGTCGGTCACCTCGACCGTGCCCGCAGGGGCTCGGTGCGTGGTCGTGAGCACCATCGTGCCGGGCCGGTAGGACCGTTCGGAGTCGTACTCGACCGAGGGCGCGATCGACCAGCAGCCGTTGTTGCGGTCGCCGACCAAGGCTGCGAAGCAGGCCGGGGAATCGAAACGCGGAAAGCACAACCAGTCGATCGAACCTGTCCGCGACACCAGGGCCGCAGACCGGCAATCGCCGAGCAACGCATAGTCGTCGATCCTGGGAGCTCCCCTGGGCGGCGTGCTCGGCTGACCTGAGAACGTGTCGATGGGGAGCTCCTTTCGGCGTTGCCAGCAATGGAGTCGAAGGGCCCGTTCGACGCTCGTCAGACTGGGCGATCTGGTCATCCGTGGGGTTCTGCCGAGGTGGCATCTCGAACCCGTCGTGGCGGGGACTTCGCTCATCAGTTCAACCGCTGCCCGACACCGTTACACCTGCGGCGTAACGCCTCGTCCCCGACGCCAACCCATCGACATGCAGAGAGCAGTGAACGAGATCATCCTTTTCGGAGCGGACTGGTGCCCGGACTGTCGTCGCGCCAAGGCCTTCCTGGATGAGAACGACGTGGATTTCGTCTACCGCGACACCGAGCTCGATGAGTCGGCGGTCGAAACCGTCGAGGAATTGACCGGCGGACAGCGCGTCATCCCGACGATCCAGATCCTCGGCCGCACCTACGTCAATCCCGACAACGTCGCCCTCGCGCTCGCACTGGGCATCAACCCGCAAGCACGCGTCGTCCTCTACGGCGCCGACTGGTGTCCAGACTGTCGTCGCGCAAAGGCCTACCTCGGCGACAACGGCATCAAGTACCAGTACATCGACGTCGACGAGCACGACTGGGCCACCGCCGAGATCGAGGCCATCAACGACGGCAAGCGAACGATCCCGACGATCCTCGTGGGCGACACCTGGTACGTCAATCCCGACAACGCAACGCTACGAGATGCCCTCGGCATCGAACAGGAGAGCTCCACCAAGCGCTACGACACCTTGATCCTCGGAGCAGGCGCGACCGGACTCACTGCGGCGATCTATCTCCAGCGGGCCAAACGCGACACCGTGCTCCTCGAGGGGAAGAACGTCGGCGGCAACGCGTTCCTGACGGCGAAGATCGAGAACTACCCCGGCTTCGTCGACATCTCGGGGCCCGACCTGATGGACCGGATGGCGGAGCAAGCACGCTCGTACGGGGCCGAGGTCGAGACAGGGACCGAGGTGACCGCCATCGCCACGCACGAGGGCTACTTCCGCGTCTCGACCGATCTCGCCGACTACGAAGGGCGATCGATCGTCATCGCCACCGGCTCGCAGTACCGTCGGCTCGAGATCCCCGGAGAGGACGCGCTGATCGGGAGCGGAGTCCACTTCTGCGCAACATGCGACGCACCGTTCTACAAGGGTCGCTCCATCATCGTCGTCGGAGGCGGCAACAGCGCACTGGAGGAAGGGCTCTACCTCACCGAGTTCGCCAGCGAAGTCACGTTCGTAGTCCGCTCGCCCGGGTTCACGGCTGAGCCGATCTACACCGAGAAGCTCGAGTCGATCGAGAACGCGTCGGCACTCATGAACCGGACCGCAGTCGAGTTCGTCACCGACGACAATGGCGGGTTTCGCGCGCTCCGAGTGCAAAACAACGAGACCGGCGAGGTCGAGGACATCATGGCGGACGGAGCGTTCGTCTTCATCGGCCTGACGCCGAACACGGCCTTCCTCGAGGGCACGGTGAATCTCGACGAGGCCGGGTACGTCGATGTGGCACCGGGTTCGGTCGAGACGAGCGTTCCCGGGATCTTCGCCGCCGGAGACTGCCGCAAAGGTGCGATCGCGCAGGTCGCCGCCGCCACCGGCGAGGGCGTCATCGCGAGCTTCGCAGTCAACGAGTTCCTTCGCCGCTGAGCCGTCACCGAACACGCCGACCGCGCCCTCATGTCAGGATGACCTCGCGTCATCGGCCAAGCGGCGCATGTCCCAGTGCGATGGACCGTCGCCGATGCGCGCTCGTAGTCCGCAGACTGCGTTGTCGTAGTTGACTCGCCACCCGCGGTACGCCCGCCAGGCAACGTCGCGATCCAATCCGCCGGGAATCGATCCGTCGTCGAGCACGTCGAGCATGTGATCGAAGTCGGCTTGCGCGACCGACAGGTCCGCGCCGTCCCCTGGATCCCGTTCCGGCTGGACCCTGTAGTAGTCGGCGATCGCTCGCAGGGCGATACAACCCGACCGGATCATCGTGTCCGCCTGACCAGTCTGCGGGGTGAGATCGGTCGCTCGCAGGATCGCCGCCGTGTCGAGCGCCACCTCGGCGGCCGCGAGCCACGATCGACCGGGACGCGCCGAGCGGAAGTAGACGAGGGCCGGGAAGGTGGTGTGCGTCTCGCCGAGCTCGTCGAACCAGTCTTCCCAATCGCTCCATCGTTCGTCCACCTGGCGCAGTCGATCGATCGCAACGAGACGTGTGATGAACACGACGGGGTCGGGCGGTACACCGGCTCGCGTCGTCAGACGTCCGACGGCGATCTCACGCCTCGAAAACGTCCCGTAGATCGTCGGTAAGAAGCTGATCATCAGCGCGACCAGCGCGACCCCGAGCATCGCCTCGACGACGGCGACGATCCGAGTCCCGAACGTCGGCGCCGTCACGAAGCCGAGGGTCGTCAGCGAAGATCCCGACAACTCGATCGACCTGGCCAGCGAGCCGACGTCGAGACCCCAGAAGATCGCGGTGAACGAAAGGATCAGGCCGAGCGACCACATCACGGGCAGTGCGATGAGAACGGCCGGTGCGAATGCACCCAGGACTCGGTGGCGCCGAGC
>JAOTZB010000062.1 GCA_029861625.1 Acidimicrobiia bacterium | reverse complement strand
CAAGCGGGCCGACTCCAAGCGTGCCCTCGTCACCCTCGCCGAGGGCGACGCCATCGAGCTCTTCGAGGTCTGACCATGGCTCTTCGAAAACGCAAGCCAACCAGCCCCGGCCGTCGGTTCCAGTCGGTCGCCGACTTCTCCGAGCTCACCACGTCGACCCCCGAGAAGTCGCTGCTCGCGACGAAGAACCGTACCGGCGGTCGCAACAACGCCGGTCGCAAGACCTCGCGCCATCGTGGTGGCGGCCACAAGCGTCGCTATCGGGTCATCGACTTCCGTCGCAACAAGGACGGCGTGCCGGCCACGGTCGCGTCGGTCGAGTACGACCCGAACCGCAACTGCCGCATCTGCCTGTTGCACTTCCACGACGGTGAGAAGCGCTACATCCTGGCTCCCGAGGGGGTCGAGGTCGGCGACATCCTCCAAAACGGACACGGCGCCGAGATCCGCCCCGGCAACGCCTTGCCGATGCGCTACATCCCCGTCGGTACCGTCGTCCACAACGTCGAGCTCAAGCCCGGTGGCGGAGCCAAGATGGCCCGGTCGGCCGGCGCCAGCGTCCAGCTGGTCGCGAAGGAAGGCGATCACGCCACCCTCCGCCTGCCGAGCACCGAGATGCGTCGGGTCCCGATCGACTGTCGCGCCACGATCGGGACGGTCGGCAACGCTCAGGCCGAGCTCATCAAGGTCGGCAAGGCCGGCCGCAACCGCTGGAAGGGCATCCGGCCCCAGACCCGCGGCGTGGCGATGAACCCCGTTGACCACCCCCACGGTGGTGGTGAGGGCAAGACCTCCGGTGGTCGTCACCCTGTCTCGCCCTGGGGCCGACCCGAGGGTCGCACCCGCAACCGCAAGAAGCAGTCCGAAGATCTGATCGTCCGCCGCCGCCGTACACGCGGCGCGCGGCGTTAGGGAGCTCGTCATGCCGAGAAGCCTCAAGAAGGGCCCGTTCGTCGATGGCCACCTGCTGCGAAAGATCGACAAGCTGAATGCGTCCGGCGACAAGCAGGTCGTGAAGACCTGGTCGCGCCGTTCGACGATCATCCCCGACATGGTGGGGCACACCGTCGCGGTCCACGACGGCCGCAAGCACGTGCCCGTCTACATCACCGAGGCGATGGTCGGCCACAAGCTCGGCGAGTTCGCACCGACCCGCACCTTCCGGTTCCATGCCGGCCAAGAGCGCGGAGGCCGTCGCTGATGCCAGGGCTCAAGACCAACGAACGCCCGGGAACCCGGGCCAGCGTCAAGTACGTACGATCATCGGCCTACAAGGCCCGTGAGGTGCTCGACCTGATCCGCGGCAAGGACTACGGCGAAGCCCGCGAGATCCTCGCGTTCTCCGAGCGTGGCATCGCCGAGACGGTCGCCAAGTGCCTCGACTCCGCGGTGGCCAATGCCGAGAACAACGACGGTGTCCCCGGCGACGAGGTCTACGTGTCGGCGTGTTATGCCGACGAGGGCCCGACGCTGAAGCGCTGGCGACCCCGCGCCCGCGGTCGTGCGACCCGGATCCGCAAGCGCACCTGCCACATCACGATCATCGTCACCCGCTACAGCGCCGACGAGCTCCAGGCGATCCGCGATCGCGAAGCGCTCCGGGGCCGCACCGGTACCACCGCGTCGGCTGCCGACGCCCGGCGGCAACGGGTGGCGAAGAGCAAGGAGCGCGCCGCGGCCCGCGACGCCGACCATGATCACGATCACGATCAGGGTGACGAAGAGGTGGAGGATGCGCCGGTGACCGCCGCCGACGTCATCGCCGCGACCGACGAAGCGCTGTCCGACAGCGACGAACCAGCCGAGGGCGCGCCAGCAGACGCCGAGGCATCCGCCGAGGGCGGCGACGAACCAGCCGAGGGCGCGCCAGCAGACGCCGAGGCATCCGCCGAGGGCGGCGACGAACCAGCCGAGGGCGGCGACGAACCAGCCGAGGCAGGCGACGAATCCGCCGAGGGCGGCGACGAACCCGCCGAGGCAGGCGACGAACCCGCCGAGGGCGGCGACGATATGGAGAACGAGTAATGGGACAGAAGGTCAACCCCTACGGGTTCCGTCTCGGCATCACGACCGACTGGAAGTCACGTTGGTTCGCCGACCGCCAGGAGTACGCCGACTTCGTCATCGAGGACTGGAAGATCCGCAACTTCTTGATGACCGAGCTGCCGCACGCCGCCATCTCCAGGGTCGAGGTCGAGCGCACCCGTGACCGATTGCGCGTCGACGTGCACACCGCGCGTCCCGGCATCGTCATCGGTCGCCGGGGCAGCGAGGCCGATCGGCTGCGAGCCGGGCTCGGGAAGATCACCGGCAACCAGAAGATCCAGCTCAACATCCAGGAGATCAAACAGCCCGAGCTGGACGCCGCGCTGATCGCGCAGGGAGTGGCCGATCAGCTGGCCGGTCGCGTGGCCTTCCGCCGGGCGATGAAGCGGGCCGTACAGAACGCGCAGAAAGCCGGCGCCCTCGGAATTCGGGTGCAGTGCTCGGGTCGCCTCGGCGGCTCGGAGATGGCTCGTACCGAGTGGTATCGGGAGGGCCGTGTGCCGCTGCACACCCTGCGCGCCGACATCGACTACGGCTTCCGCGAGGCCCACACCACCTATGGCCGCATCGGCGTGAAGGTGTGGATCTACAAGGGCGACATCCTGCCCTACAAGACGAGGAACGACGACAAGGTCGCGAAGGAGGCCGCAATGGCCGTCGGCGACTCCGCCGGTCTGCCCCGACCCAAGAAGGTCGTGTCGTCGGCCGGGCGACGGGCCGAGGCCGATGTCGCAAGCGTCGCCGAAGAGACCGACGAGCCGGCCCCCCTCATCAAAGAGGCCGACCCCGAGCTCGAGAAGCTGCTCGACGAGGAAGAAGAGATCGCTCGCAGCACCCGTGAGCACCACGAGACTCCCCACTTCCGTCCCGGCGAGGCCGACTGACATGTTGATGCCGAAGAAGACCAAGTATCGCAAGCAACATCGCGGCCGCACCCGCGGTGTCGCCAAGGGTGCGACCTCGCTGAGCTACGGCGAATACGGTGTGCAGGCGCTCGAACCGGGCTGGCTCACCGCCCGCCAGATCGAGGCCGCCCGTATCGCCATGACCCGCCACATCAAGCGTGGCGGCAAGGTCTGGATCAACGTCTTCCCCGACAAACCTGTCACCGAGAAGCCGGCCGAGACCCGCATGGGTTCGGGCAAGGGCAATCCCGAGCGCTGGGTCGCTGTCGTGCGTCCGGGCCGCGTGTTGTTCGAGCTGTCGTACCCCGATGGCGATGTCGCCCGGGCCGCGCTCGAGCGGGCCATCCAGAAGCTGCCGATCAAGGCCCGATTCATCGAACGTCAGGAGGGGTTCTAGATGGCACGACGCAGTGTCGACCTCACCGAGCTCGGCGACACCGATCTGCTCGATCGGCTCAACGAGACCAAAGAAGAGCTGTTCAACCTCCGGTTCCAGCATGTGACCGGTCAGCTCGACAACAGCGCCCGGATCAGTCAGGTGAAAAGGGACGTCGCCCGCTCACTCACCGAGCTGCGCATGCGCGAGATCGAGGCCTCCGAGGCCATGGCCGAGGAGGCCGGCAATGACTGACGACACGATCACCCGCCCGAACCGCCGCAAGATCCGTGAGGGTCTGGTGGTGTCGAGCGGGATGGACAAGACCGCAGTGGTCGACTCGATCGACCGCGTCCGCCACGGTCGCTACAACAAGACGGTGCAGCGCACCACCAAGCTGTACGTCCACGACGAGGCCAACGAGCTCGGCGTCGGCGATCGGGTCCGGGTCCAGGAGACCCGCCCGTTGTCGAAGACGAAGCGTTGGCGCCTGGTCGAGGTTCTCGAGAAGGCGAAGTGAGGCTCCGATGATCCAGCAGGAATCCCGCCTCCGCGTCGCCGACAATTCGGGTGCCAAAGAGGTGTTGTGCATTCGAGTCCTCGGTGGCTCGAAGCGCCGCTACGCGTCGATCGGCGACGTGTTCACGGCGACCGTGAAGGATGCCATGCCCGGCGCCGCCGTGAAGAAGGGCGAAGTCGTCAAGTGCGTCGTCGTTCGGACGAAGAAGGAGGTCCGTCGGCCCGACGGGTCCTACATCCGATTCGACGAGAACGCGGCGGTGCTCATCAACGACCAGAACCAGCCTCGCGGCACCCGCATCTTCGGCCCGGTCGGCCGAGAACTTCGCGACAAGAAGTTCATGCGAATCGTGTCGCTGGCCCCGGAGGTGTTGTGACATGGCGGGACTGAAGGTCAAGAAGGGCGACCGCGTGGTCGTGCTCGCCGGCAAGGACAAGGGCAAGGAGGGCGACGTCAGCCGCGTGCTCCCCAAGGAGGGAAAGGTGATCGTCGACGGCATCAACGTCGTCAAGCGTCACCAGAAGCCCACCAGCGCCACCATGCAGGGCGGCATCATCGACAAGGACCTGCCGATCCCGGTGTCGCGGATCGCCATCGTGAGCCCCGAGGACGGCCGGCCGACCCGCGTCGGCTATCGCTTCGAGCCCGACGGCACGAAGGTCAGAATCTGCAAGCGAACGGGGGCGGATCTGCCATGACGACCATCACTGGGCCTCGCCTCAAACAGCGCTACGACGACGAGCTCCGCGGTCAGCTCCAGGCCGATCTCGGGCTCGGAAACGTGATGCAGGTCCCCCGGATCTCCAAGATCGTCGTGAACATGGGTGTCGGCGACGCCGTCTCCCAGGCCCGCCTGCTCGAGGGAGCGATCGCCGATCTGGCGATCATCTCCGGCCAGAAGCCTTTGACCACCCGGGCGAAGAAGTCGATCGCCAACTTCAAGCTGCGCGAAGGCAATCCCATCGGCGCGAAGGTCACCCTGCGTGGCGACCGCATGTGGGAGTTCTTCGATCGGCTGATCAACCTGGCGATCCCACGTGTCCGCGACTTCCGTGGACTCTCGCCCCGTTCGTTCGACGGGCGGGGCAACTACACCTTCGGGGTCACCGAACAGCTGATCTTCCCCGAGATCGACTACGACAAGGTCGACTCCGTGCGAGGCATGGACATCACAATCGTGACGACCGCGAAGTCGGATGACGAGGGCCGCGCATTGCTCGGCGCCTTCGGATTCCCGTTCCGACGCGAAGGATAGAGGACGTGGCCAAGAAATCTCTCATCAACAAGCAGCAGCGCACCCCCAAGTTCAAGGTGCGTGCGTACACCCGGTGCCGCAAGTGCGGACGCCCGCGTTCGGTGTATCGCAAGTTCGGTCTCTGCCGCATCTGTCTGCGCGAGCTGGCCCACGCCGGTGAGATCCCGGGTGTGACCAAGGCGAGCTGGTGAGGAGCTGAAACCATGACAATGACCGATCCGATCGCAGACATGCTCACCCGCATCCGCAACGCCAACACGGCGATGCACGACGAGGTGATCATGCCGTCGTCGAAACTCAAGGAATCCCTGGCCGGGGTGTTGAAGCGCGAGGGGTACATCTCCTCATACGTCATCGCCGAGAACCCCGACCGACCGGGCAAGCTCCTTCACATCGACATGAAGTACTCGCCGAGTCGCCAGCGGGTGATCTCTGGCATCCGCCGGGTCTCCAAGCCCGGTCTTCGCGTCTACACCAAGTTCGACAAGGTCCCTCGGGTCCTCGGCGGCCTCGGTGTGGCTGTCCTGTCCACCAGCAAGGGACTCATGACCGACCGTGAGGCGCGCAAGCGTCACATGGGCGGCGAAGTCCTCTGTTACGTCTGGTAGGTGCCATGTCGCGAGTAGGAAGCAACCCCATTCCGGTCCCCGCCGGCGTCGAGGTGAAGATCTCGACCGGCTCGGTCGAGGTGAAGGGCCCGAAGGGCACCCTCACCCAGGACCTGCCCGAGGTCGTCTCGGTCAGCCAGGACGACGGTGTGTTGTCGGTCGTCCGCCAGAACGACGATCGCGAGAGCAGGGCGCTGCACGGTCTGTTCCGGTCGCTCATCAACAACATGGTGATCGGCGTGACCGACGGGTTCCGCAAGGAGCTCGAGATCGTCGGCGTGGGCTATCGCGCCAACGCCAAGAACAAGTCGACGCTCGAGCTCCAGCTCGGCTTCAGCCACCCCATCGAGGTCGTCGCTCCCGACGGCATCGAATTCGACGTTCCCCAGCCGACCAACATCACGGTGGTCGGTATCGACAAGCAGGTCGTCGGCCAGGTCGCCGCGGAGATCCGCTCGTATCGCAAGCCCGAGCCCTACAAGGGCAAGGGTGTGCGCTACGTCGGAGAACACGTGCGACGCAAGGCCGGCAAGGCCGCCAAGTAGGAGGCCACCCATGCCCGACATCGCCAAGAAGCGCCACGATCTCCGGCTGCGCCGTCACAGGCGCATTCGCCGCAACATCCGCGGGAGCGCGACCCAACCGCGTCTCGCCGTGCACCGCACGAACAAGCACATCTCCGCCCAGTTGATCGACGACCTCGCCGGGCACACCCTGGCCGCGGCCTCGACCTACGAGTCGAGCCTGCGCTCCGGTCACACCGGCAACGTTACGGCCGCCTCCGAGGTCGGCAAGCTCATCGCCGAACGGGCCAAGGCCGCCGGGGTCACGTCGGTGGTCTTCGACCGGGGCGGATTCCTCTATCACGGACGGGTCGCCGCGGTTGCCGCCGCGGCCCGCGACGCAGGACTGGAGTTCTGATGGCCGCACGAACAACCACAGCGGAGTCCCAGCTCCGAGACTCGCGCGTGATCCACATCAACCGGGTCGCCAAGGTCGTCAAGGGCGGGCGCCGGTTCTCGTTCACCGCGCTCGTCGTGATCGGCGACGGTGCCGGTCGGGTCGGACTCGGCTACGGCAAGGCCAAGGAGGTGCCGCTGGCCATCCAGAAGGGCACCGAGGAGGCCCGCAGGAACCTGTTCTCGGTCCCGATGGCCGGTGACACCATCGTGCACCCCGTCGTCGGCGAGATGGGTGCCGGTCGGGTGCTGCTCAAGCCGGCTGCTCCCGGCACCGGCGTCATCGCCGGTGGTGCGGCCCGTGCCATCCTCGAGGAGGCGGGAATCCACGACGTGTTGTGCAAGTCGCTCGGCTCGCCCAACCACATCAACGTCGCCAGGGCCACCATCGCCGGTCTCCATGCCCTGCGGCGCCCCGACGAGATCGCCGAGCTTCGGGGTCTGTCGGCTGAGGAATTCGTGCCCGCCGGGCTCCTGCAGTCCTACCGAGAGGCCGAGCGCAAGACACGCACCGAGGGCGAGGCGTGATGGCGCTCAAGGTCACCCAGATCCGATCCGCGATCGGTTCCAAGCCGAAACAGCGCGGCACGCTCCGATCGCTCGGCCTCGGTCGCATCGGCAAGTCGAACGTGTTGCCCGACCGACCCGAGATCCGCGGCATGATCGCGAGAGTGCCACATCTCATCGAGGTCGACGAGGTCGAGGAGTCCGCATGAAGATTCATGATCTGAAGCCGGCCGACGGTGCCCACCGGCGACCCAAGCGGGTCGCCCGCGGGATAGGCGGCAAGGGCGGCAAGACCGCCGGTCGCGGCAACAAGGGCCAGCGGGCCCGGGGTTCGATCCGGGTCGGATTCGAAGGCGGTCAGCTGCCGCTGCACATCCGCCTGCCGAAGCTGCGGGGCTTCAACAACCCGTTCCGGGTCGAGTACCAGGCCGTCAACCTCGACACCATCGAGGAGTCCGGCCTCGACGAGGTCACGCCCGACACGCTCTACGCCCATGGACTGGTCGGCAAGGGTGCCCTCGTGAAGGTGCTCGGCCGAGGCGAGCTCACCCGGAAGGTGAGCGTCAGCGCCCACGGCTTCTCGGCCGCCGCTGAATCAGCTATCACCGCCACGGGCGGTACCGTTGAGAAATTGCCGCTCCCGTTCAAGGGTGGTCGTCCCCCGGCCAAGGGCAACGCTCTCACGAACCGCTAGATCACGAGGTCGGTCGAGCCTCCCGGCCCGACCACCCCCGACCGAACCAACAACGGAGTACCGGTGACTGCAACCTTCCGGAACATCGGCAATGTCGCCCGCATACCCGATCTGCGGAACAAGATCCTGTTCACGCTGGCCATGATCGTCGTGTACCGGCTCGGGGCCTTCATCCCCGCCCCCGGCATCGACATCGACGCCGCGCAGCTCCTGCGTGAGCGGGCCGACGAGGAAGGTGGCTTCCTTTCGTTCCTCGCGTTGTTCTCCGGCGGCGCGCTCACCCAGTTCGCGATCTTCTCGCTCGGAATCATCCCCTACATCACCTCCTCGATCATCATGCAGGTGCTTGGTGTGGTGGTGCCGCGTATCGAGCAGTGGCAACAACAGGGAGCCGTCGGTCAGCGCAAGATCACCCAGTGGACCCGTTACATGACCGTCGGCATCGCCCTCGTGCAGAGCACCGGCTTCGCCTTCTTGTTCCACAACGGCGCCGGCGGCTTCGGCGGAGGCCACAGCAGCTCTGCGGGCGGAACCATCGACTTCCTGCCGAACTTCACGGCACCGCGGGTCGCGCTGGTGGTGTTGACACTCACTGCGGGGACTGCACTGCTCATGTGGATCGGTGAGCTCATCACCCAGCGCGGTATCGGCAACGGCATGTCGCTGGTCATCTTCGCGGCCGTGCTCGCCGGTCTTCCCGGCCAGCTCGCGCTGGTGAAGACCAACGAGGGGCTCGACGCTGCGTTCGGCATCGTGTTGCTCTACGTGGCGCTCACCTTCCTCATCGTCTTCGTCGAGAACGGTCAGCGCCGCATCCCCGTGCAGTTCGCCAAGCGCCAGGTCGGGCGGCGTCAGTACGGCGGCACCAGTACCTACATCCCGCTCAAGGTGAACCAGTCCGGCGTGATCCCCATCATCTTCGCCAGCTCGGTCCTGTACCTGCCCCAGCTGCTCGCCGTGGTCCTGCCAACCGACAGCGATCCGGAGAACAGCACGTGGGGCGAGAGCGTCCAGAACTTCGTCGACGATCAGCTTGCCCAACCCGACAGCATCGTCTACCTGGTGGTGTTCGGCCTGATGATCATCGGGTTCGCGTACTTCTACACGGCGATCACATTCGACCCGGTCAAACAGGCCGACAACATTCGCAAGCAGGGCGGCTTCGTGCCCGGCATCCGGCCCGGCCCCCAGACCGAGCGCTACCTGTCGAGAATCCTGTCGCGCATCACGCTCCCGGGCGCGTTGTTCATCGCCTTCGTGGCGTTGCTGCCTGCGTTCATCCTGGCCAAGATGCTCGGCGACAACGTCGGTCAGGGTGTCTTCGGCTTCTCAGGCGTGTCGATCCTCATCGCCGCCGGTGTCTCACTGGAGACGATGAAGCAGATCGACAGCCAGCTGATGATGAGGAACTACGAGGGATTCCTGAAGTGAGCCCCGACGGGCCTCGGCCCATGAAGATCGTCATCCTCGGCCGCCAGGGTTCGGGCAAGGGCACGCAGAGCACTCGTCTCGTCGACCACTACGGCGTCGTGCACATCTCCACCGGCGACATGTTGCGAGCAGCGGTTGCCGAGGGCACCGAGCTCGGTCGTGAGGCGAAGCTCATCATGGATCTCGGCGAGCTGGTGCCCGACGATGTGATGAACGGCATCGTGGCCGAACGGCTGGCGAAACCCGATGTCGTCGAGCACGGGTTCCTGCTCGATGGCTTCCCGCGGACACCGTCACAGGCCGACGCCCTCCAGGACATCCTCGGCGACGACGGCCTCGACGCGGCGATCAACCTCGATGTCGCAGTCGACGAGGTGACCTCGCGTATGGTCGCTCGCGGCCGCGCCGACGACACCCTCGAGGCGATCTCCCGTCGCCTCCAGCTCTACGAGCGCGAAACCGAGCCTCTGCTCGAGTGGTTCGAGAGACATGGTGTGTTGCACACCGTCGACGGTGTCGGCGACGAGGACGTGGTCTTCGGTCGGCTGACCGGCGTGCTCGAACCCGTCCTCGACTGACCCGGCTCCGATGCGACGAGTGTCCGCTCGCGCCGTTGCCGTGCGGTCGCGGGCCGATCTCGCGGCGATGCGCCGAGCGGGGAGAGTCGTTGCCGAGATGCATGCCCGCATCCGCGACGGGCTGCGACCCGGCGTGACGCTGGCCTCGCTGGACACCATCGCGCAGGACGTTCTGACCCACCGTGGCGCGACGTCGAACTTCCTCCACTACCACGGTTATCCGGCCACCATCTGTGCGTCACCGAACGAGGTCGTCGTGCACGGCATCCCCGACGAGCGCGTGCTCCACGATGGCGACATCGTGTCGATCGACTGTGGAGCGATCGTCGACGGTTGGCACGGCGATGCAGCCTTCACCGCCCCGGTCGGGGCAGTCGCCCCCGCGTCACTCGAGCTCATCGCTGCCGCCGAGCGGTCACTCGTCGCCGCGATCGCGGTGATGAACCCGGGCGCACACCTGTCCGACATCGGTGCTGCGGTGCAGGGGGTCGCCGAGGGAGCCGGATTCGGGGTGGTGCGCGAGTACACCGGGCACGGGATCGGTCGGCAGATGCACGAGGAGCCCTCGGTGCCGAACTACGGCCGGCCTGGGCGTGGTCCCACACTGGCGGTCGGAAACGTCCTGGCGATCGAGCCGATGCTCACTGCCGGCGATCCGGGCACGATCATGGGCAGCGACGGGTGGACGGTGTCGACCATCGACGGGGGATGGGCGACCCATGTCGAGCACACCGTTGCCGTGACCGACAACGGACCCGAGATCCTCACCGCACCGTAATCGATCAGCGTCGCAGATATGGTCGATTCCGCGTGCGCAACGGTGATCGGTGAGACCGAAATCACGCGATTCACGCCGCGGCGCGGGGTTGGTCGAGCCCGTCGGCCGCCGATAGGCTAGCCCGTCGGCCTCGAAGGCAAATTCCCCCTGCGCTGGCCGCCGTTCTGTTCATCCCAGCTGGGAGGCCTACCATCCCGAAGTCCAAGGAAGATGCGATTGTCTTCGAGGGAGTCGTCAAAGAATCCCTGCCGAATGCCATGTTCCGAGTCGAGCTCGAGAACGGGCACGAAGTTCTGGCCCACATCTCGGGCAAGATGCGGATGCACTACATCCGCATCCTCCCCGGCGACAAGGTCCAGGTCGAGCTCACGCCGTACGACCTCCAGCGTGGCCGCATCACCTACCGCTACAAGTAAGCGACTTCGGTACGCCTCTCGTCCCCCACGAGGAACCCAATCATGAAGGTCCGACCCAGCGTCAAGAAGATATGTGAGAAGTGCAAGGTGATCCGCCGCCACGGTCGTGTGCAGGTCATCTGCGAGAACCCCCGACACAAACAGCGACAAGGCTGAACATGGCTCGTATTGCAGGCGTTGACATCCCGCGTGAGAAGCGCACGGTCATCTCGCTCACCTACATCTACGGCGTGGGCTCCACCACGGCGTCGCAGGTGTGCGAAGCGACCAGCATCGATCCGAACACCCGGGTCCACGATCTCACCGACCAGGAAGTGGCAGCGCTGCGCGGTCACATCGAGGGCAACCTGCGGGTCGAGGGCGATCTCCGCCGCGACGTGTCCCAGGACATCAAGCGCAAGATGGAGATCGGCTGCTACCAGGGTCTGCGCCATCGCCGTGGCCTTCCGGTGCGGGGTCAGCGCACCCACACAAACGCTCGTACTCGCAAGGGACCGAAGAAGACGGTCGCCGGCAAGAAGAAGGTCTTGAAGTAATGGCGAAGCCTCCAGCAGCCGGGCGTCGTCCCCGCCGCCGCGAACGAAAGAATGTCGCCTACGGCATTGCACACATCAAGAGCTCGTTCAACAACACCATCGTGAGCATCTCCGACCAGCAGGGCAACGTCTTGGCCTGGGCCTCGGCCGGCAACGTCGGTTTCAAGGGTTCCCGCAAGTCCACTCCCTTCGCCGCCCAGATGGCGGCCGAGCAGTGCGCTCGGCGGGCCATGGAGCACGGCGTCCGCAAGGTCGACGTCCACGTGAAGGGCCCCGGTTCGGGCCGCGAGACCGCGATCCGTTCCCTCCAGAACGCCGGCATCGAGGTGACCGGTATCAAAGACGTCACCCCGGTACCGCACAACGGCTGCCGTCCACCCAAGCGTCGGAGGGTCTGATGGCTCGATACATCGGTCCCAAGGCGCGGGTCGCGCGTCGACTCGGCACCAACATCTGGGGAACCAAGGGCGAAGAGACCGCGCTCGACAAGCGCCCGTACCCACCGGGCGACCACGGTCGCACCCGGCGCCGCGGCAACGTGTCGGAGTACCTCCTGCAGCTCCAGGAGAAGCAGAAGGCTCGATTCACCTACGGGCTCTCCGAGCGCCAGTTCCGCAATCTGTTCAAGGAAGCAAGTCGCCGAGAAGGTGTCACCGGCGAGAACATGCTTCGGTTTCTCGAGCTGCGGCTCGACAACGTCGTGTACCGCTGTGGCTGGGCTGCCACCCGGCCCCAGTCCCGTCAGTTCGTGAACCACGGGCACATCAACGTCAACGGTCGCCGCGTCGACATCCCGAGCTACCGCCTGCGCAAGGGCGACGTCGTGTCGCTCCGTGAGAAGACCCAGCAGATGGTCACCGTGCAGTGGAACCTCGATGTTCTCGACCGCACGCCGCCCCCGTGGATCGACGCCAGCTCCGACGGCACCGAGATGACCGTGCGCGATCTTCCCATTCGCGAGCAGATCGACATCCCGGTTCGCGAGCAGCTCATCGTCGAGCTCTACAGCAAGTAACACCCTCTGGCGCCCGAGAAGGCGCCACCATTCCGAGCACCAACTCTCTCCCGAGGTAGCCAATGCTGGTCATTCAGCGCCCAACAGTCGAGACCGTCACCGATGAAGACGCCGCGCACCAGAAGTTCGCGATCGGTCCGCTCGAACCAGGATTCGGGCACACCATCGGGAACTCGCTGCGCCGCACCCTCCTGTCGTCGATCCCCGGCGCGGCCATCAGTCAGGTTCGTTTCGACGATGCCCTCCACGAATTCGACACGATCCCGGGCACATCGCAGGACGTGACCGACATCATCCTGAATCTCAAGGACATCGTGTTGCGGAGCCACAGCGACGAGCCGGTCACGCTGCGCGTCGACGTTCGCGGCCCGGTCGAAGTCACCGGCGCCGCCCTCCAGACCAACCCCGAGGTCGAGATCCTCAGTCCCGATCTGCCGATTGCCACGCTCAACGGCAAGGGCCGGCTGGCGATGGATGTCACCGTCGACCGGGGTCGTGGCTATCTGACCGCCGACCAGCAGCCCACCTCGACGACGATCGGCGTGATCCCGATCGACGCGATCTACTCGCCGGTCCGACGCGTGTCGTTCGAGGTCGAGCCGACTCGCGTCGAGCAGTCGACCAACTACGACCGGCTCGTGATCGACATCGAGACCGACGGTTCGATCTCACCGCGCGAGGCACTCGCGTCCGCCGGTGCCACGCTCCGTTCGCTGGTGCAGCTCGTCGAGGAGATGAGCGAGGAGCCGCAGGGCCTCGAGCTCGGTGAGGTTGCCGCTGCTGCCGCCACCTCGCCCGATCTGGATCTTCCCATCGAGGATCTCGACCTCTCCGAGCGTCCGCGCAACTGCCTCAAACGCGCCCAGGTCAACTCGGTCGGCGAGCTGTTGTTGAAGACCGAGGACGACCTCCTCGCCATCACCAACTTCGGTCAGAAGTCCCTCGACGAGGTCACCGCCAAGCTGGACGAGCGAGGGCTCTCGCTCGCGACGAGGGACTGACGTCATGACTGCACGACCACGGAAGGGGCGCCGCCTCGGCGGGAGCTCCTCGCATCAGAAGGCGATGATGGCCAACCTCATCGCGTCGCTCGTGGCCGCCGAGGCGATCGTCACCACCGAGGCCAAGGCCCGGGCCCTGCGCCCCGTGGCCGAAAAGATCATCACCAAGGCCAAGAAGGGCGGGCTCCACAACCACCGTCAGATCCTGTCGGTCCTGCGCGATCAGGAGATCGCCGACAAGCTGATGGAGGACGTGGGTCCCCGCTACGCCACCCGGCCCGGTGGCTACACGCGGATCCTCAAGCTGGGGCCCCGCAAGGGTGACAACGCGCCAATGGCGCGTATCGAACTGGTGTAAGGGGCCGAGCGGCGGGGCCGGTGAGCCCGTTCGTCGCGGTCTCCCTTCGGTCGCCAACTGCTCCTCACCGCGCTCACCGGCCCCGCCGCTCGGCGTGTTCCGGTCCGATCGACCATTCGCGCTCCTGTTGGGTCGG
>JAOTZB010000355.1 GCA_029861625.1 Acidimicrobiia bacterium | reverse complement strand
ATCGGCTCCTACGCGGCCGGCATCTCCGACGACCTGACAACTGCCACCCTCCTCGCCACGAGAGCACCCGTCGTCGTGTGCCCGGCGATGCACACCGAGATGTGGGAACACCCGGCGGTCCAGGACAACCTCGCCGTGCTCGAGGCGCGCGGCGTGACCATCGTCGCGCCCGAGGAGGGCCGACTCGCCGGCGGCGACGTGGGTGCCGGCCGACTGGCCGATCCGGCGGTGATCGTCGGGGCGATCGAGGCGCGACTGGCGGATGGTCGACTCGCCGATGTCAACGTGCTCGTGACGGCCGGCGGGACCCGAGAACCGATCGATCCCGTGCGCTTCATCGGCAATCGCTCGAGCGGGAAGCAGGGGTATGCCCTGGCCGAGGCGGCCGTGGCCGAGGGAGCTGCCGTCACGCTGATCACCACGGTCGACCGTCCCGGCGCACCGCAGGCGACGACAATTTCCGTCGAGACGGCGGCCGAGATGTGCGAGGCCGTCATGGCGGCCGCAGCAACTGCAGACGTGATCATCATGGCTGCGGCAGTCGCCGACTTCCGACCCACCATTGCTTCCGACGAGAAGATCAAGAAGGCCGACGGCGTTCCCACCCTCTTGCTCGAACCCAGCACCGACATCCTGGCCGAGCTCGGCCGTCACCGCCGCGAGGGCCAGATCCTCGTCGGTTTCGCGGCCGAGACGTCCGATCTGCGGACCAACGCCCTGTCGAAGCTCAAACGCAAGGACATCGACGTCGTCGTCGCGAACGATGTGTCCGAGGATGGTGCGGGCTTCGGTCATGACACGAACCATGTCGTCATCTACGCCAGCGACGGCGGCGAAGAGGATGTCGCGATGGCGTCCAAGGGTGTGGTTGCATCACGTGTCCTCGATACGGTCGTTCGTCTCCGTTCACCGGCCGAACGAGCGGAGCAGTCCCCAAAGGAGTCCCGTGAGTGATTTCACGTTCACATCGGAGTCAGTGACCGAAGGCCATCCCGACAAGATGGCCGATCAGATCTCCGATGCCGTTCTCGACGCCCTGCTCGAACAGGATCGTTACAGCCGCGTCGCCTGCGAGACGATGGTCACCACCGGTCTCGCCGTCGTCGTCGGCGAGATCACCACCAACGCCTACGTCGACATACCGCGCATCGTGCGGAACACGATCAACCGCATCGGTTACGACCGCGGCGACTTCGGGTACGACGGAAACACCTGCGGTGTGATGGTGTCGATCGACGAGCAGTCGCCCGACATCGCACAGGGCGTGGATGATTCCGAGGAGGTTCGCAGCGGCGGTGCCGGCGAGGACGACGAGCTCGACAAGCAGGGCGCCGGCGACCAGGGAATGATGTTCGGCTACGCAACCGACGAGACCGACGTCTTGATGCCGCTGCCCATTCACGTCGCGCACCGGATGGCCGAGCGACTGGCCGAGGTCCGCCGGGCCGGCACGGTGCCGTACCTCCGCCCCGACGGCAAGACCCAGGTCACGTTCGAGTACGAGAACGGCCGGCCGGTTCGGCTCGAGTCGGTGCTCGTGTCCACCCAGCACAACGACGGCATCGACCGCGACCGCATGATCCGCCCCGATCTCATCGAACACGTCATCACCCCTGTCGTCCCCGAGCAGTTCCGCGGCGACGGCTACGACGTCCACGTCAACCCGACCGGCCGATTCGTCATCGGTGGCCCGGTCGGCGACGCCGGCCTCACCGGGCGCAAGATCATCGTCGACACCTATGGCGGCATGGCTCGCCACGGCGGCGGTGCCTTCTCGGGGAAGGACCCGAGCAAGGTCGACCGGTCCGCTGCCTATGCCACGCGTTGGGTCGCGAAGAACGTCGTGGCATCCGGCGCCGCGGCTCGGTGCGAGGTGCAGGTGGCCTATGCCATCGGCATGGCTCACCCCGTCTCGGTGATGATCGAGACGTTCGGTACCGAAACCGTCGACCCTGCGAAGATCCAGAACGCAGTGCGCGAGGTGTTCGACCTCCGTCCGGCCGCGATCCTCCGTGATCTCGATCTTCGTCGTCCGGTCTTCTCGCCGACCGCGGCATACGGCCACTTCGGCCGGACGGGCGACGGCTTCACATGGGAGGTCACCAATCGGGCCGAGGCACTTCGCAACGCGATGAACCTGTAGGGAGCAACCTGGTGCCCGAGGGGCTGCCGGAGCGAGTACGGGTCCAGCCCGACGTGGCGGCGCTGTCGCGCACGTTCGACTACGCCGTCCCCGAGACATGGCGGCTCGACGGCCGTGCGGCTCGACTCGAGCCGGGTGCCATGGTGCGGGTCCCGCTGCACGGTCGCCGTGTCCGAGGATGGGTGGTGGAGGTCGATCCTGCGCGCCGCGACGACGTCACGCTCCGCCCGCTCGCTCGCCTGAGTGGGCTCGGGCCGTCCGCCGACATCGTCGAGCTGGCCGGGTGGGCCGCCCACAACTGGGCGGGTCCGATTTCCTCACTGCTCGGAACGGCGTCGCCTCCGCACATGGTCGAGGGTCTGCCGACGATCGCGGCCTCTGGTGGCACCGACGCCGTCGAGCCGCGCTTCGACCGGCTGTTCGAGCGGCCGCGGACCGTCCTGCGGTGGCCTCCGGCCGTATCCACCGATCCGGTGGTTCTGGCCGCCACCCGCCGCGGTCCGGCGTTGGTCGTCGTGGCGAGCGCCGCTGCTGCCCAGGCGCTGGCCGGGCGGCTGCGACGCGCAGGTGTGCCGGTCGCGCTCCACCCGCGCGAGTGGGCGCGGGGCGCGGCCGGAGCCACCGTCGTGGGCACGAGGGCGGCGGTGTGGGCGCGGCTCGCCGGACTCTCCGCCATCGTCGTGCTCGACGAGCACGCCGAGGCCCACCAACAAGAACAGACACCGACATGGCATGCGCGAGATGTGGCACTCGAACGGGCACGCCGCGCCGACATCCCCTGTGTGCTGGTGTCGCCGCAGCCATCCCTCGAGGCCCTCGGGGTCGGTGACCTCCTCGCTCCGTCGCGGGCCGAGGAGCGGGAGGGATGGCCGATCGTCGAGCTCGTCGATCGCCGCGACGATCCGCCGGGTGATCGCGGGCTGTTCAGCCGACGACTCGTGGCGTTTCTCCGGCAACCCGGTCGGCGCGGCTGCGTGCTGAACCGGAAGGGTCGATCGCGTCTCCTGGCCTGTCGGACGTGTGGCGAGCTCGCGTCGTGCGAACGTTGCAGCGCGGTGGTCGGCCAGGACGACGAAGGAGAGCTGACATGCCGGTCCTGTGGCGAGACTCGACCCGCGATCTGCCTGGAGTGCGGCGGAACCGGGTTCAAGAACCTTCGGCTCGGCGTCGATCGAGCCCGCGAGGAACTGGAGGCCCTGCTCCGCGAGTCGGTCGGCGAGGTGACCGCGGCCGGTGTCGAGGGTGACCCCGAGTCGAGAGTGTGGATCGGTACCGAGGCGGTGCTGCACCAGCTTCCCGACGCCGCCGGCGTCGCATTCCTCGACATGGACCAGCACCTGCTCGCGCCGCGCTTCCGGGCGAGGGAACAGGCCCTGGCGATGCTGTCGATGGCGGCCCGGCTGGTCGGCCCGCGTACGGCCGGGGGTCGTATCCTCGTCCAGACCCGCCAACCCGACAATGTCGTGCTGCAGGGCGCACTGCACGCGGAGCCGACGAGAGTCAGCGACGCCGACCGCGACGTCCGCAAGGCGCTCAGGTTCCCGCCCTTCTCGACGCTCGCCGAGATCAGCGGTACCGCGAGCACGGCCTATGTCGAGGCCCTCGGAGACCGACCGGGCCTGACGATCGTCGAGACCGCTGCCGATCGGTATCTGCTTCGCAGCCAGGAACGG